>CAZNZP010000012.1:0-15692 GCA_964577625.1 uncultured Candidatus Saccharibacteria bacterium | reverse complement strand
TTATTGTCTTATAGCTTTCTTATTAGGTTATTTAGCTGTTTATGTGACTATTACTAATGGTGAGCATAAAGATGGAAAATTTGATTTTTTTCACCTCTTTAAGAAACTTAATTTACCAAATATTTTTGAAGCTTTTTGGAAAGGATTAGTTTCTGTTATAAAGTTTGCTACCGGAATTGAATTAGAAGTTTTTAAGAAAAAATAAAAATATATTATACAATATTTATTAATTCTGTAAATCTTTGTACTCAAAAATCTCTTGATATAATTTCTAATAGGGGAGATAGAAAAATCCCACATTTCTGTCTCTCCTATAGATTCGTAAGAATCACACAATATAATAATAGTCTGGGTGACTAGCAAAACATACGGTGCTCAACCGTGTGTTTTGTTTTATAGAAAAGATATGTATATATGAATATAAGTAAAAAGGTAGGTTTAAATGTAAGGAGGGTTTAATATATACAGTGTCGCACAATCATTCTTTTACGACACTATATATACAAATAAAGCTTTATTTATTAATCAATTCATTTATTTAGCTTAAGCTAATATTTATACTTAAAAGTATTACTCTACACTTTCTAATATTCTGACTAAACCTGTCTTTAATATACTCTTTTTAAGATTTGAGTTTTGATTTAATTCTTTCTCTATCTCTAACAAACTATATAAATTGGAAGAAGATACAACTTTAGGATGTTTCTCGGCCAAAGTTTTAGTTTTCTTAAGAAGTTTCTCCCCTACTTGTGCTCCAAAAATTTCCTTAGCTTCTTCTATATCCAAATATCTCATAAACAAAGCTGTCTCAAACATTTTTACAATTTCCACATAAACTCTATCAACTATCTGACTAGTCTCAAGTTTTAAATTATTTAAAGAGGTTAAAAGTTTATGAACATTCTTTTCTGTAATAGCTTCTAAAATATTAAAAACTTCATCGTCTCCCACAGTCCCAAACATTTCTTTTACATCCTCAATAGAGATTTCTTTTTTATTTAAAGTGTTTAAAATCTTTTCTAAGACACTCAAAGTATCCCTGAATGATCCGCGACCTTCTTCAGCAATCTTTTTCTTAGCATCCGAAGCTATTTCTATACCTTCTTTTTTACTCACAGAAGTGATTAGTTTTTCTAAATTTTTAATATCTGGTGAAGCAAAATCTATTTCCTGACATCTAGAAATAATTGTATCTGGAATTTTATGTTTATCTGTAGTCGCTAAAATAAAAATCACATGACTTGGCGGCTCTTCTAAAGTTTTTAAGAGTGCGTTAAAAGCTGATTTGGATAGCATATGAGCTTCGTCTAAGATATAGACTTTGTATCTAGAGCCAAAAGTTGAAGCTTGAGTAGCGTCAATAATGAGACGAATATCTTCTACTTTATTATTACTTGCTGCATCCAGCTCAAAAATGTCATCTTGAGAGCAACCAATATTTTTAGCAAATATTCTAGCCACTGTAGTCTTTCCAGTACCACGATCTCCAGCAAAGATATAAGCGTGATAGATTTTATCTTGATTTATAGCTGTTTCTAGTACCTGAATAGCTAAATCTTGCCCTAAAACCTCTTTAAATTCTTGAGGACGGTATTTCCTATACAAAGCTAAATGGCGGACATCTTCGTCTTTTTGAGTGGTTTTTTCATCTTTCATAGTGAAATTATAGCTTAAAACCTCCCCTTTTTAAAACTTGACAAATATATAAATATGTCTTATTTTAACTTTTCTTTTATAAATTTATCTACAATTTTCTTCACTTCTTTATAGTCTTTTGTATTCATCAGATCCACTCTTAATTCTTTCGCTCCATCAAAACCATTCACATACGCTTTATAATGTTTTTTCATCAGATTAAAACTTTTGATTTTAGATAATTTTTTCTCAAAGAGTTTGGTGTGTTCTTTTAAGATTTCAAGTCTAAATAAGATGTTTTCTCTCCCCTTTTTAGTATTTAAATTTTGTAACTCTCTTTTTTTAAATTCTTTCTCATCAAAAAACCAAGGTGTGCCAAAGATTCCCCTGCCGACCATAATCCCATCACATCCAGATTGTTTTTTCTTCTCTTTCGCTTCTTCTACACTTTTTATATCTCCGTTTAAAAAAATAATTGGAGTTTTTAAATTATTTTCTTTACAATATTTTTTAATGAAATCTACAACCTCTTTACTAATTTCCCAGTGAGCTGGAACCAAAGAAAGCTCTTTTCTGGTTCGGAGATGTATAGAAAAAATATCTGGCTCGTTATCTAAAATATTTGGAAACCATTTTTCATATTCTATTTTATTATATCCAAGACGAGTTTTTACTGAAAAGCTAAAATAGTTATTTTTGTCTTTTTTATTTATTTCATCCACCAACTCTCTACTTGCTTTTACAATTTCTCTAGAAAGATCTGGATACTTCATCATAGCTGACCCTGAAAGCTGCTTCTCCACACTTCTATCTGGACAGCCCATATTTAAATCAATTCCATTAAAGCCAAGTTTGTAAACTAACTTTATAGCTTTTAAAATATTTTCTTTTTTAGAGCTAAAAATCTGCGCTAGAATTGGATATTCACTCTTTTTATTAAAAGCTAAATCATGAAGCAAATTTTTCTTACCAATACTATTCAGTCCGTCAGCTGAGACAAATTCAGTCCAAAAGATATCTGGACCATTAGGTCTAGAATATTTTGCTATCAATCCTCTAAAAACTTCATCAGTGACATCGGCCATTGGAGCAATAGCAGTCAAAGTTTTACCACTTTTAATTTTCTTTTTTAAGTCTTCTATAAGATCTTTTTTAGCCATAATTTAGTTTAGGTTGGTAGAAGTAGAAATTTCAGTAGTGGTCGTAGCTATTGGAATTATAATCTCTCCCTCTAAATCTGAAACTTCTTCTGTGGATACCGGAGTGGCTGGGATTTCATTTTTATTGTGAAATTTATAAAAAACTTTATTAGAAAATCTTAAATCAATATAGTCTAAATCTTTTATTTTTTTCTCTATTTCGGTTTTTAAAGGTTCTGCATCAATAGCTGAAACAAAAGTAATCCAAACATATTCTGCATCTTGATTGGTGTTTACAAAAAGATAACCTTCATCATTTTGAGTATTTTGTAAGAAAATTTTCATATCTCCATTTGGTAAAATCTCACTTGAAGAAGCAAAATTTAAATTTTTACTTGGTAGTCTATTTCTGAAAATTTTTATAAAATCATTTTCTTTCACACTTACAACTTCAGAAGAGTTAGACTCTTCATTTTCTACTTTTTTGTCTTTTTGAAAAAGATTTTTTATATTTACGATTTGATTATTTGTCTCTTTCCAAATATTTTCTAAACTAATTATCTTTTGATTATTCAGATAAAATACTCCTCCTAAAATTAGAGCCAAAATTAAAAACCACAATATTACTTTAAACTTCTTTTTTAATCTTCTCTTTTTTTTCTTTGCCATTCTTTTAAATTTTACTCATTACTGATTACTTTTTTACCTTGCATGTAAGGGATTAAAACTTCTGGAATATTTACGCTTCCGTCAGCATTTTGATAATTTTCCACCAAAGACACTAGAATTCTTGGTGTAGGAATAGCGGTACAGTTTAAAGAGTGGACGAAACGCACTTTACCTTCTTCATCTCTATATTTCACATTTGATCTTCTGGCTTGAAAATCATGAAAATAAGAAGCGCTAGAAATCTCTCTATATTTTTCTTCTTTTGGCACCCAAAGTTCTACGTCATACTTTTTAACTTGTCCTTGTCCAAGGTCTCCACCACAATTAATCACAGTGTGATATGGAATTTTTAAAGACTCAATAAATTCTTCTGTATTTCTATTTAATTCTTCATGATATTTTACTGATTCTTCATGATTGGCTTCACAAAGTATAAATTGTTCAAACTTATAAAATTCATGTACTCTGATGAGACCTTTCACATCTTTAGAATAACTTCCTGCCTCTCTTCGGAAGCATGGAGAAAATCCCAAATATTTAATCGGGAGATTTTTAATATCCAAGATTTCATCTCTATGAAATCCCATCAACGGTACTTCAGCTGTTCCAGCTAAAGCATCATCATCTTGAGTCACATAATAATCATCTGCGTCACCAGGAAGGTGTCCTGTACCATAAAGGTTTTCTTTACGGACAATTACTGGAGGAATTACAGGATTGTATCCTCTTTTGCTAAAAAATTCTAAAGCATAATTCCAGATTGCGAAAGAAAGTTTAACACCTTCACCAGTTAAAAAGTATCCTCGGAAACCATGAACTTTTGAACCTCTTTCAAAATCCACCATTTTTAAATTCTCCATTATTTCAATATGATCTTTTGGTTCAAAATTAAAGTTTGGCTTTTCTCCCCAGACTTTCACTTCTTGATTTTGAGCATCAGAATTTCCATCTGGCACAGTCATATCTGGCACATTTGGAACTTTAAGCATCAGCTCTTTCCATTTCTCATTTATTTCGGTCAATTCTGGCTCAAGCTTTTTCATCTCTTCTTTTACAAGCCCCATTTCTTTTATCTTATTTTCTTTTTCTTCTCCGGAAAGATTTGGAATTTCTGCTGAAACAGAATTTTGTTTAGCACGAAATTCTTCTATTTTTTGTGATAACTCAACTCTTTTTTTATCTAATTCAATCAATTCGTCAACATTAAAATCAACATGCTTTTTTTGAGCTGCCATTTTAATAAGTTCTGGATTTTCTCTTATAAATTTAATATCTAACATATGCTTGTAAAAATAATAAAAGCCTTATAATTCTTAAATATTATCACAAAATAAAGCTTTTTCAGACTTGACAATATTTAAATATTAATTTAAAAAGTTTTCTTTAAAAAATTCTTTAGAATCTTTTTCATCAAAAGAATGAAGGTTGGCATACCAAATGTCAGCCTTTTTTATTTTAGAAATTGATAGCGCATGAGAGACTTTGACTTCATGACTATTAATATCCAGATTTGGAATAGCATCTATTTCCCCTGTCTCACCATCTTCATCTACTACAAAAATAAATTTAACCTTTTCTTCTCCTTCTATACCTTTCACATTTTCTTCTACAAAAATATTTGAGCGAGAGATTATTTTACCACCTTCTTCAGCAATACCTTTGATATTGATTTCAGATTTTGTGTTGTCAGCTTTATGATTAATGACACAAGAAATATCACATAAAGATTTTTCTGCTTTATATCTTCCAATAAATTTCACACTTGCTCCAGCGACATTTAAATTGATAATAGTGTGAGACAAAAAATCATTTTTAAAACTCTCTTCTTTAATCTCAATATATTTGTTTTCATCAATATTAATAATCCGAGTATTTTTCTCAATTTCTTCTTTACTGAAATTAGTATGTATTTTTAATCCATAGGAAATAGGTTTGTTTTTCATAGCTTATTTAAGATAATATTATAAAATATAGATATTTTAAAGACTTGACAAGATATGTCTTTTATTGGTATAATATAGATAGTTATTTTGAATATAAACTTTTTAAATATATAAAAATGGAAAAAATTAAAACGTTCCTTAAAAACTTTTTTATAGTAAATTACATCTTCCTCAAGAAAAACCTGTCCCACTATAAAACTTGGTGGCTGACTGCAACGCTTTTAGTTGTGGCAGGTTTCGGAATACTATTATCTCTTAATTTCTTTTCTTTGAATGAAATCCATGGGGGCGCAGGAGAGCTACTTTCTCTTTTTGATAGGCTGAAGTTGCTAGGATTGATACTTCTTGCTTATTCAGCAGTATTATTGGTTTACTATGCAAAAAGACACAGATTCTTCAGAAACTATTTTAAATAATTTCTGAAGAAAATAATATAAAGAGCGACTGATTCGCTCTTTTTTATTTTACATCCCCTCTATTTCAAGATCTATTAATTTATTCAACTCTACCGCATATTCTAGCGGTAGTTTTTTTATGACTTCATTTGCAAATCCACCAATAATTAATCTTTGCGCTCCATACTCATCAAAACCATGAAGATTAGTATAAAAGATTTCTTTGTCAGAAAGTTGCCCCACTTTAGCTTCATGAGAAATCTCTACATCTTTATTGGAAACTTTATTTACTGGTATGGCGAGAGCTTTAGAATCTTTATCCAAAATAAGAGTGTCACAATTGACTACTATTTTAGAATTTTTTGCTCTCTTACCGATTTCCACAAATCCGCGATAATTAGAAACTCCTCCATTTTTAGCAATAGATTTTGATTTAATGACAGAATAAGTATTTGGAGCAATATGAACCGCTTTACTTCCTACATCTTGATATTGACCTTTTCCGGCCATAGCAATACCCAAGCTCTCACTTTTTGCGTATTCACCGAGTAAAATGGAAGATGGATAAAGCATGGTGGTAGAGCTTCCAGTATTTCCGTTTAGCCACTCTATTACCCCTCTTTCAAAAACTAGAGCTTTTTTTGTATTTAAATTGTAAACATTTTTACTCCAATTTTCTATACTAGAATATTTTACCTTAGCTCCTTTACCGACAAAGATTTCTACTCCTCCGGCATGCAGTGCGGAAAAAGCATATCTTGGAGCAGAACACCCTTCAATATATTCTACATAACTATCTTCATCAGCTACAATAATAGTATGCTCAAATTGTCCTCCTTTTTCTTGATTCATACGAAAATAAGACTGAAGTGGCATTCTAACTTTTACTCCTTTGGGTACATAAATAAATGTGCCTCCACTCCAACATGCTGCATGCAAAGAAGCGAATTTATGTTCATCAATTTTTATACATTCATTCATGAAATATTTTTTGACTAAATCAGGATAAAGCTCTAGCGCAGTATCCATATTTTCAAAAATTACACCCTGGTTCTTTAAAGATTCTTTTATAGAATGATAAACCACTCCAGAGTCATATTGTGCTCCCACTCCACCAAGATATTTTTCAGCTTTGGGTATACCAAGTTTTTCAAAAGTGTCAGCAATTTCTTTTGGTACTTCACTCCAACTACTTTTTTCTTTTAAATCAGTCGGTACATAATAGACAATTTCATTTAGATTCAACTTTTCTAAACTTGGTCCCCAGTTTGGTAGCGGAGTATTTTTGTAGGCAGAAAAGGCCTCTAAACGCTTTTTAAGCATCCATTTTGGCTCATTTTTGTCTTTGGAAATATTTCTGACCATCTTCTCAGTTAAACCAAAAGAATAGTCTTTTCTGTCTTTATTTTTAAATAGATTAAAAGTCATTTATATAAATTAACATATTTTTCACATCTTAAAAAGTAAAAATCTGTTATACTTAAAACACTTTATGACTCAAAAAGAAGCTCTGGATATTATGAAAATGGGACATTCTGTCTTTTTGACTGGTGCAGCTGGTACTGGAAAGACTTTTGTTTTAAATAAATATATTGAATATTTAAAATCTCATTCTATTTCCCCTGCTATTACTGCTTCTACTGGTATAGCTGCCACCCATATCAACGGACAGACTATTCACTCTTGGGGTGGAATTGGGGTATATGAAAAATTAGATCAATATACTTTGGATAGATTAGAGCAGAATGAAAAACTTTTCAAAAGATATGATAGCGTCAAAGTTTTAATTATTGATGAAATTTCCATGCTTCATGCAAATAGATTGGACATGATAAACACTCTTTTTAAAACTTTTAGAAAGACAGATAAACCTTTCGGAGGAGTGCAAGTAGTTTTTTGTGGGGACTTTTTTCAGCTACCACCTGTTGTCAAAAGATATGGAAAAGAAGTTGATATCCCAGACGAGAGTAGTGAATTTGCTTTTAACTCTCTCTCTTGGAAAGAATTGAATCCAGTGATTTGCTATTTAGAAGAAAATTATCGTCAACAAGAGGATGGTGTACTCAATAAAATTTTAAATGATATTCGCTTTGAAAGAGAAACTTACAAAGTCTTTGAAAAATTAAATGATAATATTTCTCAAAAAACTGAGACTGAGATTTTAAAACTTTACACTCACAATATTGATGTAGATACTATTAATTATGAAAAATATTGCCAACTAGAAACAGATTCTCCTGAATTTTCTTATGAGATGACTAGTGAAGGAAAGAAAAATTTTGTAGAAATTTTGAAAGCTAATTGTCTTGCCCCAGAAATCCTTAATCTTAAAAAAGGTACAAAAGTAATCTTTGTAAAAAATGATAAATATAGAGAGTATCACAATGGGACTCTAGGAGAAGTGGTAGATTTTGATGTCTCCAATATGCCAATTGTAGAAACTTTTGATGGAAAAAGAATTGTAGCTTCCAATGAGAGCTGGCAATATGCGAATGAAGATGGAAAAGTTTTGGCTGAAATCTCTCAACTTCCACTGCGTTATGCTTGGGCTATCACTGTACACAAGTCTCAAGGTATGACTTTAGACGCTGCTGAAATAGATCTCTCTAAAGCTTTCGGATCTGGAATGGGATATGTAGCACTTTCTAGGGTGAGAAAATTTGAAAATATTTGCCTTTTAGGTATTCATGATAACGCTTTAAAAATAAATTCAGCTGTTGTAAAGCAAGATAAAGTCTTTAGAGCGAAATCTGAGAGAGCTAGTCAAGCCTTAGAAAAATATTATGAGGGTAAAGAAATGCAGAAGAAATTAAAAAGAAAGCAAGAAGAATTTATTTTAGCTTGTGATGGAGATTTGGTAGCCCGTGAAGTAGAAGAAGAGGAATTTGAAAAAGTAGTAAAGACTAAAACCACCTTAGTCACTCTAGAATTTATTAAAGAAAAACTTTTACCAAAAGAGATAGCTAAAAAAAGAGACTTAAAAATAAACACTATTATTGGACATATTGAAGAATTATTTGAAGCAAGAGAAATAAATGAAAAAGACATTAAATATATTTGGAAAGAAATTGAAAATAAATACACTGGAATTCAATTAAAAGCTATCAAAAAAGTTTTAAAAGAAGATACTGGACTCAAAGTTAAATATGACAAACTAAATAAAGATTTAAAAATAAAAATAGACTACGATTCTCTAAAACTTCTTCGTCTACAAATTGAAAAATAATTTATTTCAAAATATATCCATCTTTACCGTAAATATCTTTACCGACAAATTCTGCTTCGCCAGAAATTATTTTTTCATAGTCTCTACACTGAAAGCATCCCTCTTCCCCTCTCAGACAAAGAAAAACCTCCCTCCAATCTTTTCTCAAGCTCTCATTTTTCAAATCCTTAATTTCTTTCCCGGCTTTGACGACTTTATTTTTAACATCTTCTATTTCTTCTCTCACAATTTCTTTTTCTTTAGCATCTTTGTCTTTCAAAAGATACCAATAGCTAGATTTGGAAACTCTTCTTTTTTGTAAATTCTCTAAAAGTAAAACATAAATTGGAAGCTGAGTACTATCTTCTTTTTCTTCATTTTTTCCGGTTTTGAAATCTATCACATGCAAAGTATCATCGTCTAAATATTCTACCCAGTCCGGCACTCCACAAAGTAAAATTTCTTCTTCATCATCTATAAAATAATTTGGCAAAATGTCTCCTTTATAATAACTTTCTCTTTTAATTATTTTATTTAGTAAAAAGCTTGGATTCTCTTTTAGATTTTTTATCATTTGGAAACCTTTATCATAAAATTCTTTTTCTTCCTCCTCACTCACAAATCCACCTTTTTTACCAATAAAATTTTCTTGCCAAATCCTCTCATATTCTTTTTCTAAATTTTTTAATTTTTCTCGTCTTTCCTCTGCTGGATATTGTAAAAGTGTTTCAATCGCTAAATGTACTGCCGAACCGAGTGACGTATAAGGTGAAATTAAAGAAATTTTATTTTTACTTTTAGCATCTTTATAGACATTTTTAAGATAATAAGCTTTGGGACAGCTCAAAAAATCATTAAAACTAGAATGTGAAAGCCAAACGGCTTTATATTTATCGGACATAATGTTTTTTCTTTAAAAGTCGTTTTTGAAAGTCTTTTGCTTTAGCGGGGCCCGACTTGAAAAAACAACTTTTAAAGATGGTATTTATATATTACCATTTATTAAATCTTCCTCAAATTTTAGAATATCTTTAAGAGTGATCTCAGATTTTTCCTCTCCAGTTTTTTCACTTATTTTGTAGTGTTCGGTATTTGGAAAATCTAAATTCATTATTTTTGTATAAACAATCTCTGTTAGCTTTTCTACCCTTTCCACAATCTCTAAAAACTCTTCATTCATCTCTAGTTTTAAAGTATTTATTTTGTTTTTACTGTCTGCTTCAATAAACTCTATACCTCCACCATCAAAACTAAACTTTTCATAACTACGAGATTTTTTGAGTAAAAGATAATAATATGCTAACTGATATTTGAAAAAATGAATTTTTATTTTGTCATAATTACTTTCTCCAGAATCCCAATCTTTAAAACTTTTTCCGGTCTTCAAATCTACTACTTCTAAAGTATTTCCGTGAATAATTATTTTGTCTATTTTCCCCGTCACAGCTACAGGTCCAATCTGCACTCCTTCATTTGCAAAATTTACTTCTACTTCAATTTTACCTTCTTCTTTTTTGCTTTCTAAATGAGCAACATAAATATCTAGATTTTTTGATCCGGCTTCATAATATTTTTGATAGTCTAATTTGTTTAAAGCTCCTTTATTTAAAGCATTTCGGAAAAAGCCAACCACTCTGTCTAGATCAGGATTTTTCTCATACTTTTTCTTGTACAAATAATAATTTTGCATTGCTTCATGTATGGCTGTTCCGTAAATACTTGCCGGACTCATAGCTTGCGGGAAACGGAGAAGATTTTGCTCTATAAACTTTTCTGGACCAACTTTTCCGAAATTTAAAAAGTTAATTAAGTGAGTTACTGGCATTTTATAATTTTCTAAAAGACGTTTTAATAATGCTTTTTCATCTTCTAAAAATGGAGGTTTTTCTTTTACATAAAGAGAACTAATAATTTTTTCATTGATTTCACTTTCAGATTTTTCTTCTTCATTTCCTAAAAGCATAGAAAACTTTTCTTTATTATGAGTGATATAAAGCGTGTGTTTGGCTCTAGTCATCGCTACATAGTAAAGACGAATTCTGTCGCTTAAATCGTCATTATTTGGCAATAATGGGAGATTTAAAGGCATTCCAATCTTATTTGTACCCTTTCGGCCATTCCATTCATTTTCATCACTATTTATAATGAAAATATATTCATATTCTAGACCTTTACTTTTATGAGCAGTCTGCAAAATTATCGCTTCTTCACTAGTCGCAAATGGAGAAATTGTAGAAAGGGTTAAGTTTGGATTATTTTCATAAAGCAAAACAAAATCTTTTAAATCTTTAGCGTAAAGCATTTCTCCAGCTTTAAATTCTCGGAGCGATCCGATAAATGTACGGAGTGCAAAAAGAAAATCTAAATATTCTGGTTTATTGTGTTCAAAATTTTTCTGTCCAAAATAATATTCTCTAAATGGAGAAATAAAGTTCACATTTCTCACACCTTCTTCTTCATCGGTATATTCATCTACAATTTCCCATTCGCGAGTACCGATGATTTTGTCTATCAAGTGAAGTAGTGGTAAAGATTTTGCTTCTTCAATAAGCTCAATCAAAAATTTAGCAATAGAAACTAGTTTTTCATTTTCACTATCCAGCATCACTTTCAACCAAGAAAGTTTTTTATAAACTCTTTCACCAATTTCTCCTTCTACAATTTCTCCTGTCTTTACTTTTTCTGCGATTTCCCAAATCTGCAATCTATCCAAATTCCAAAATTTATAAGAAAGTATTTCTGGGAGTAAATCCTCACGAATATTTTCAAGTCCAGATTCAGCGAATTCTACAAGAGTGATAATTTCTTTAATTGGTTGTTTATCAAAAACATTTTCTTCTTTTTCATAGCTGTATGGTATTTGATATTCATTTAAAAGATTAGACAAGCTTTTTAAATTAGCATGGGTGCGAGAGATGACGCTTATCTCTTTTGGGTCAACTTTTTTATCTAAAAGATTTTTAATCTCTTTAGCTACAAAATCAAATTCATTATAAATATTTTCAAAACCTTTTTCTACAATTTGTCCCGCATGTTTTTCTATCAAAGCTTTATTTTCAGCGTGAATTTCTTTAAAAATTTGAGTTGGGAAACGAGTTTCCAATCTATCATCAATTTTCATAATAAGCTTTCTCGCTTCATCCAAAATATTTTGAGTAGAGCGATAGTTTTTATCAAGAGTGATTAGGTTCACATCGTTATAAGTGTGAATAAATTTTGTAATATTATCTAGTTCCGCTCCTTGAAATTTGAAAATTGCCTGATCGTCATCCCCTACCGCAAGCACATTTGGTCTGCCTTCATTCACTGGATCGCTAGTTAAGCTTTTAATAAGAGCAAATTGTGAATCCGAAGTATCTTGAAATTCATCAATCATAATGTATTGATATTTTTCAGAAAGTTCAGCGCGAAGTGTGGCGTTTTTGTTTAGCTCTCTTCCTACCTTAAAAATCATGTCATCAAAATCATAAAACCCTCTTTCATACATTTTGAGATTGTATTTTTCGTATACCTCTTCTAAAGCTAGCCATCTTTTTATTTTATTTTCTACACTATCTTTTAAAATAAATTTACCCTCTTCATCTTTGGTGAAATAATCATCTTTCCATTTAGTAAGATTTTTAGCATTTTCAGTTTTCATTGTCTGATTAATCTCTAAAGACAAAGTGTTTGACAAAAATCTAGCTACGGAATTTTCTTTCTCATCAGCTAAATTTTCCAGCTCTTTATTTATTTTTAAATAAGTTTCTCTTAAGAGATCATATTTTCTTTTTCCAGCAATTTCAAAAAAATATTCACCAACATTCTCATTTATCTCAGCATATTCTTTTTCATTTTGTAAAATCCTAGCCTTAAACTCTTCTCCAGAAAAGTTTCCTTTTTTTAGAGCTGAAATAATTGGCACAATATCTGATAAATAGACATAGCCAAGCTCTGGGTGTTTACTAGCTAAAGGATTATCTTTTGGTAAACTCTCTAAAATGCTTTCAATAATGTGAAGCTTTTCAATTTCGGTAGCTGGACGAAAAGTCGCTCCGTCAAAAAAATATTCGGCATATTTACTCATCACATCACTCGCAAAAGCGTGAAAAGTGTAAATAGACATTCTGTATCCAGCTTCACCTATGAGAGAGACAATTCTTTCTCGCATATTTTTTGCTCCATTTTCGGTAAAAGTTAAGAGTAAAATATTTCCAGGAGTGGCCTGAGTCTCTTTTAAGATATTCGCTGCCCTGAGTGATAAAAGCTCCGTCTTACCACTTCCAGGCCCCGCTACCACTAGCACCGGCCCTTCAATAGTATCTACAGCCAATTTTTGCTTATCATTTAGTTTTTGATAACGAGTTTGGAAGTTAGAATTTTCTTTATTCATGAGTTGATTATAGCATTTTACTTAAACCACAGAGATACGATAGTTAATATTAAGACTAAAAAGGATATTGTCACAGAAATTACTGTCCATATAAAACTTTTGTTTTGTGATTTTTCATTTTTTTTATCTGTTTTAAGAATAATATCTCCCAAGTCAGCTAAAGAGTCATTCATGGATCCGTTTCCTCTTCTTATTGGATTTTCAAGTTCTTCTTTCTTTTCTTCTTTATTCATGAGTTGATTATAGCATTTTTAAATCCTTAACCTTTAGGATGAAAAATGTTTGAAATTCTTGACCAGATCGTTTTAATTTTTTCTTTATTTGATGTTAAAACATCAAAAATAGAGTAAGGCGATTTAACAAAATCTTTAAGCCCTAAATTATTTAGAAAATATCCCGCTGAGATAGAATAATCCATGATTAAGGGACCATTGTTTTTATTCTTATCAATTTTGTAATATAGCTCATTTAATTTTTCTATATTTTGTATAGAAACTAAAAGAAACCTGGCCGACTCTAGATCAACATATTCTATATATTCTCTAGATAAGACCGTTCTTAACATATAACTCGGAATTATTTCGAGCTCTTTTAATATCTTATTAATATCGTGATAGTTAACTATTTTTTCTAGATAATCTGAGATACTATTTAGCTCATAAAAAAGTTGTGAACTTAATTTTTCAAAAAGATTATCTAATCTTTTCATTCTATTTTTACTTTTTATAAAAGATGATAAAAAAACAGAAAATAAAATTGCGGTCACTATAGAGGATATAAAGTTTTGATTCAAGAAATTCCACACATCAACCCATGATATATTCATATTTAAAATTAAAAATATTATTTATTTTTTGGAACAGGTAGCCCCAACTTCTCAAGAGGTAAATATTCAAAATAATAATAACACCCGACTGAAATTATATAATCTAAGACATCTTTGTATTTTGAATTTCTAAACCAATCACTTAATATATAAATGTACTCCACGTCTATATTTAAAGGAGACATCAACTTTTTATATTGTTTTAATTTGAAATCACATGTTTGTAATTTTTCATCCACAGAGCCAGCAACATTCTGAACTTTCATTTCAATAATAAATAATGTATTGTTTCTTATAACATACATAGCGTCATCAGGTAAAAGCTTTTTACTAATATGCTCTCTATAATCAACACCTTGTGATTCTAAATATTTATACAATCCATTTTTTCTGTAATTTCTAGCAACCTCCTTTCCTTTATAATAGACAATATTGGAATCAATAGAATAACCCTCTGCACGATCTAAAACGGATAATAAATCTTTTTCTTTTTCAAAATTTAATCCCGTTATTGTACTACCTCCCCCTATTCCCCCTTTTTTCATATTTTTATTTTTCTAAATCTTTATATCTTTTTACAGACAAATTTAGAAAACTTTTATCTGTATCAATGCCAATAAATTTTCTCTTTCCTATAATTTTAGAAGCAATACCTGTAGTAGAACTTCCAGTAAATGGATCTATTATAACATCACCATCTTTTGTGCTTGCTAAAATACATCTTCTTAATAATTCCACTGGTTTTTGAGTTGGATGTTTTCCGTGTATTTTTTCTTCTCTTTTTGGAGGATAAATTGACCAGACAGATCTCATTTGTAAATTTGGTTTTTTAATAAAATCTTCTTTCCACTCTCCTTCTTTCATCAATTTATAATCAAAATAATGTTTTGCCTTTTTCTCTTTCCTTGCCCATATCAAAGTCTCATGTGAAGCTGTAAAAAAACGACAAGATAAATTAGGCGTAGCATTTGGTTTAAACCAAGAGATATCATTTAGAATATGATAACCAATTTGTTGCATAGCCGAACCACATTGATAAATTGAATGATATGTCCCAGAGACCCAAATAGTACCTTCCGGCTTTAAAACTCTATAACAAGCTTCTAACCAAGCAAAGTGAAATTGGTAATCCTTTTCAAAACCTTTGCTTTTATCCCAATTTCCCTTATCAACAGAAACTCTTTTCCCCGCATGAACAGAAAAACCACCATTAGACAAATTATAAGGAGGATCAGCAAATATCATATCGACACTATTTTCTGGCAATTGGCTCAGATATTCCATACTGTCTCCTAAATACAAAACAAAATCCTTACTAGAAAAATAAGGTTTGTTTTTTATTTTTTGTAAAATTTTAGGCATATAATGTTAATAATTATAACATATATGATCTCCGACTAAAAAACACTCTCTCCGAGTGTTTTTATTTTATAAAATATTAAATAATATTGTTATTTTAATTATTTATTTTTTATCAAAAACTGACTATCAAAAGGAGAATAAATATA
>CAZNZP010000011.1:0-15889 GCA_964577625.1 uncultured Candidatus Saccharibacteria bacterium | reverse complement strand
ATAAATTATTAATCTCAATAAATAAATTTCTACCACCATAAATAAAATCCTTTTTTCAATGTAAAGAAGAGTCCCAAAATTACCCCTACCGCAAAAAGCAGAAAGAGTAAGAGTAATAAATCATTTAAAGCTATTCTGATTAACATAGCTCTATACTATAATATTCAAAAAAAGATTGCAATTAAGAATTTTGTAGTGCTAAAACAGCTTTTTTAACTCTTTCTAAAGCTTCATTTTTACCTAAAATGGTTAAAAGAGATTTTGGATCTGGAGATTTCTCTTTTCCAGATAAAGCATATCTAAGTGGCCACAAAATATCTCCTTTCCCTTTTTCTCCCGCTAGTTTATAAATCTTTTCCCAAAGAATATTTAAATCCTCCTCATCTCTATCAGCTAAAATTTCTTGAATTAAATTTAAATTTAAAATAGCATTTTCTTTATCAGACTTTTTCCAGATTATTTCTAAAGGATTTTTATAATTTGGAGTGTTTAAATAAAAATCTAACTCTCCCGCTTCATACATATCTTTTAGTTCTCCATAATAGCTAATTCTATCCACTAAGACTGGTCTTAGATTTTTTAACATCTCTTCCGAATACTTTTCTATATTTGGTAAGTAATTTTTAATCCACTCTATTTGTTCTTCTTCAGATTGAAGTTTAATATATTCTTTATTAAACCAATTTAATTTTTCCACATTAAAGACAGCCCCACCTTTTTGTACTTTTTCTATATTAAATTCTTTTATAATCTCTTCCAAAGTATAAATTTCTCTTTCTCCACCAGGATTCCAACCAAGAAAAGCTAAAAAGTTTATAAAAGCTTCCTTCAAATATCCTTTATTTTTATAATATTCTACAGAAACAATTTCCCCATGTTTTCTTTTAGAAAGTTTTTCTTTATTCTCGGCCAAGATGAGAGGTATATGAGCGTAAGTAGCCCTTTCTCTTTCTCCAATAGCTTCCCAGATTAAAATTTGGCGTGGAGTATTAGCTAAATGCTCTTCTCCACGAATGATATGAGTTACTCCCATCAAAATATCATCTACCACATTTGATAGATGAAAAATTGGCTCGTCTAGACTTTTTGCTATGATAAAATCTCCAAGATCTGTAGTATCAACAGAAACTTCTCCACGAATCAGATCTGTAAAAGTGATCACCTTGTTTGGATTTTTAAAACGAATTACTTCTTCTCTTAAAGTTTTACCCTCTTTAGCTGCTTCAGATAGTTCTTCTTCACTGACTTTTGAAACATAAGCATAGCCATCAGCAATTAATTTTTCTAAATATTTTCGGTGGATTGGAAAATTATCAGACTGTTTTTTTGTATCATCAAATTTTAAATCCAGCCACTCAAAAGCTTTAAATATACCTTCTGTAAATTCATCTTTATTCCTTTCCAAATCAGTATCTTCAATTCTTAAAAGAATTTTACCTCCCTTTTGTTTAGTATAAATATAGTTAAAAAGAGCTGATCTAGCTCCTCCAATATGAAGAAAACCAGTTGGACTAGGTGCAAAACGAGTAATAATTTTATTGTTTTCTGACATAAAAGGCCTTATTTATAAGGAAAATATATCACAAAATCCCCTATTTTATCTATTGACAAATATATTAATAATTGTGTGATATTCCTATCTTAACAATTTCTTCAGCAATAGTTTCTGCTGCTCCAGCTTTAAAATTTTCAATATTATTAAGTTGTAGTCTTTGATATTTATCTTTATTTTCTATAATATCACCGATAGTATTTACTAAAATATTTCTTTTTAAATTAATTTCTTCTATCACAATAGCACATCCAGCTTTCTCAAAAATGTAAGCATTGGTCATTTGGTGATTGTTATTGCTGTTGGTGATAGGGATAATGACTGACGGTATACCCCAAGCTGAAAGCTCAAAAAGCGTAGAACCAGCTCTTGTGATACAAAGGTCAGCAGATTCATAAAATTTTGAAAGCTCTCCAAAAGGAAAGAAGTGATAATTTTTTCTATACGGATTATTTTTTAACAATACTTCACTTGCGATTTCTACCGCTTTCAAATTATTATCTCCAACCTGATGAATAATATTGTATTTTTCTAATAATTCAGGAAGACTTTCCAAAACAGTATTGTTGATAATTTCGCTTCCTTGTGATCCACCGATTACCAAAATATTTTTTCTTTGATTTTCACTACTAAAAATATCATTTTTAGTGTCTAAAACTTTTTTCTCTATTTGAGATTTGGTTGGTAAATATTCTTGCATTATAGGCTGACCTGTATAAGCTGTCTTTTTTTGATTAAAATATTTTGCAGCGTTTAAATAACTCACAGCTACCCTTTTGGCTAATTTTGCAGCTAAAATATTGGTTCTACCAGGTGTGGAATCACTCTCATGGACAATAATTGGAATAAAAAGAAGTTTCGCAGCAAAAACAACAGGAATACTTGCATAGCCACCTTTAGCAAATACTACGTCTGGATAAATCTTAAAGAGTTGAAATAATGCTACAAAAAAACCAAGAAAAGATTTGATAGGATCAAAAAAATTATTAATAGAAAAATATAAGCGTAATTTTCCTGAAGGGATTTTTATAAATTTAATATTTTTTTCATCTAATAATTTTTTATTGTATTCTTTATCAGATAAAAAATAAATATCAGCGTCAATAATTTTTTGATCCTCAGCTTCCTTTTTTACTCTTTCAGCTACAGCGATTAGCGGGTAGAAATGTCCACCCCCTGCCCCAGTTAAAACAACTCTCATAATTTTATTTTATATATTATTCATTTTAACACAATTATTATATAGAAAAAACTTTAAATAATAACTTTATATTTTGAAATATTAAGTAAAACTCCAAGCTCAAACATTAAAAATATAAGTGAAGTCCCACCCTTAGAGATTAAAGGAAGTGGTACTCCAGTTAAAGGTGTCAAACCTACTGCTGAGCCAATATTTAACGCCATTTGAAAGAAAAAAGTGGATATAATACCTATTGTTAATAATTTTCCAAAACTATCATTTACTCTTCGCGAGATAAATATTCCTCTCATAATAATTATTAAAAAGAGTGTTAAAAATAAAACCGAACCAATAAATCCAAGCTCTTCCGCATAGACTGCAAAGATAGAGTCAGATATTTGTTCTGGTAAATAATTGAATTTTTGTATAGATTGTCCTACACCCCTTCCAAACATACCACCAGATCCAATCGCTATAAGCGATTGATTCAAGTGATATCCAGCACCCAAAGATTCTCTATTTGGCTCTATAAAAGTCAAAACTCTTTCTTTCATATAAGGTCTCGCTTGAATTAAAATTATAAAAGCCAAAACTCCAGTAATAATCAAAATTAAAACATCTCTCATTTTTGCTCCGCCTATAAAATAAACAGCAAAAGCCGGAGTAAGTACTACTAAAAATGTACCAAAGTCAGGTTGTAATAAAAGTATTACACCTACTAAAATAACAAAAGCTAAAAAAGGAAGAAGTCCAATTTTTATCTTATTAAATTGTTTAGAATATTTGCTAGCATAAGCTGCTATCAAAACCACACTGGTAAATTTTAAAGTTTCACTTGGCTGAAAAGATAATCCAAAAATATCTATCCAACGATGTGCCCCATTATAATCAAAACCTAAACCAGGTATAAATACAGTTAAAGTAAATAAAAGAGCTAATATAAATAAGATAATAGAGTATTTTTTATAATATTTGTAGTCAATTTTTGAACCTATAAATAAAGCTAGAAATCCAAAAATAAATACATAAAATACTTGGGATTTTATAATAGAGAAAAATTTTAATTCGTTATTTGGAAGTATACCTAAAGCTGCAGAAAGAAAAATCAAAATACCAACAACCACTGAAATTATAATTAGAATCAGAAAAACTCTATCTACTTTCAACTTACTTTTTTTAAGACTTTCCAAAAATTTTGCCATATTTTAGGAAATAATATACAAAGCGATACCAAGAAAAGCAAAAATTGCTCCAAAAATCCAATATCTCATAACAACTTTTTCTTTACTCCAACCAAGATAAACAAAAGTGTTATGAATCGGAGTAACTGGAAAGATCTTTTTCTTTCTAAACTTTTTTGAGAGCAATTGAAGAATTGTAGTGATTTCAGTCACTACAAATGGCATAGCAATTATTAAAAGCAAAAATACAGCATCAGTCATCACTGCTATTAGCCCAAGTAAAATAGCTAAAGGCATATAACCTACTTCCGATAAGTAAAATCTAGCTGGCGGAATATTAAACCAAAGGAAAGCTAAAATTCCTCCTGTGACCACAAAAGAAAGAGTGGCAATATCTATTTGATTGTTAATGAGAGCAATAATCCCATAAGCTGAGTAAAGAATAGCAAAAAGTCCTCCAGATAAACCGTCTAACCCATCAATATTTGAAGCTCCATACATTCCTAAAAATAGTAAAACAAACAATAAAATAATATACTTACCAAAATAAATTTCCCCTAAAAATGGTATTGAAAGAGCAGTAAAATCCAATTTAAAGAAGAACCAAAGACCAGCTAAAATAGCAAAAGCGATAACAAATATTAAACGTGCTTTAAGAGGCATGCCAGGCTCTCCTTTACTGTTTTTAATTTTTAAAATATCAACTGAAGCTAAGTCGTCCAGAAGGCCGACAAGAGCAGCTAAGACAAAGATAATAATAGGTAACCAGGTTTGATTTCTAGAAATAAAATTTAATTTGTCAAAAATATTAAAAGGTAAAAATTCTGGTAAAACAGCATAAAGTAACACACAGAAAAGTACTGAAGAAATAATGATTAACCCTCCCAATCTCGGAGTTTCTCTTTTCCCATCATTTAAAATAGAAGCTGTAATAGTAGCCTGATTTCCATCTATAGTAGTAGCTACATTTTTCTTTTTCCATAATTTTTTTCTATAAAGAAAATCTGATAATATTGGAGTTATTAAAATACCAAAGAAAAAGGCCGTAATACTAGGCCAAAGTATTTTAAAAATAGAAAGAGATGAAAGGGCAAGTTCTAAATTCTGCCCACTAATTGGTCCTGGCATATATTTTATTATTTAATTAATGTAAAAACATTATATCATCAATCTTTTTTAACAAAATCTTGACAACCTTTATTATTTTTATAGTTATTTTCTAGAACTAATTACTGTTTGATATAATTTTTCAACATCTGAAAATCTATCTGAAACTGTAGAACCTAAAACGACTATGACAATAGGTCTATTCACATCATAATCAAACATTATAGCCAAATTTCCTCCCGCTAAATCTGTAAATCCGGTCTTGGAAGCTAAAAGTCCAACTGATTGACTAGCATACATATTTGTGTTTGGAATTTGAAGTAAATTTCTATAATCAGATCGTATATCTACTCTAGAATCTATTGTGTAAGACATTATATCTGGTATAAGCTCATAGCTTTTAGCAAAAAGTTTAGCATACTCCCCTGCAGTACCTACACCACCCAAAACTTCTCCATAATCCAATCCAGAAGCAGAATTAAATTTAAAATTTTTAAAACCTAAACTTTTCACATAGTCATTCATCCTGGAGACAAAAGCAGCATTAGAGCTATCTATAGTGGAGGCAATAATATCCATCGAAGAATTAGAAGAGATGGCTAGTCCATATTTTAAAAGATCTTCCATTTTCCAAACTTGACCTTCAGACATACCATAATCTAATTTTTCATCAGGTCTCATATAATCACTTCGAATAGTGATATTGGTTTCTCTATTTTTCAAATTTACAGCTGTGGCAGCTGTTACAACTTTTGTGAGAGAAGCTAGTGGTAAAATAGCATTAGAATTTTTTGAATATATAATTTCATCATTACGAACATCATAAACTACATAACTTTTAGCCACAATATTCTCCGCAAGAGGCTTCTTTTCTATTGTTTCCTCTTTATGTCTATCATTTAATTCAGTTATTTTTTGATTAAATAACTCTTTTTTAGATTTACTTATAAGATTTGAATATTTATTACCAATCTCTAAAGGGTTTTTACCTAAAAATTTAGGCATAGTATCTAAAGATACAACTAATAAAATAGCTGTGACCATAGTTAAAATTCCTAAATTGCGTAAACTTTTTTGTTTGATTAAATCTCCACCTTGCTTCATAATTTTTAATTATTTTAAATCAGAAGAACCTTCTTCTTTTTCCGTCTCCAACACTTCTTTTAATCTTTCAGAAAAATCTGTTTTAATCTTCTCGTATTCTGGTAAATCTTCTATTTTACTTATTCCAAGCATTTGTAGAGCTTCTGTAGAGAGAGAATATTTTTCACCATCTCTTTTAAGTAGTCCACGCACAGAAAGAGAACGAATACTTTGGGAGGATTGAATTCCACGAATAAAAGAGATTTCGTTTTTTGTAGAAGAACCTAAATAAGCGCAAATCGTCAACACTTGAAGAGATGCTGGAGTCAACTCCCCTTCCAGTTCATCTGTGCGAATCTTTTTAGCTATTTCATTTAATTCACTATTGATCACAATAGAATATTCAGATTTATTTTCATTTTTAGATTCATTTTTAATAATAGTTAGACCAATTTGAGAAAGTTTTAATTCAAGACTTTTTATAGCTTCTAAAATATTTTCTTCAGAAATATTTTCATCATCTAAAAAAGCCTTTAATTTTTGAAGAGTGATTGGCTCGTTATACAAAAAAAGGATAGCTGAAACTTTTTTTACTAATTCGTCATTTAACATAGTGAAATTATAGCATATTATGCTTTACTAATACTGATATCGTTAAACTCACTCCCTTGTTCTGCATTTAATACACCATTTTTTATGAGCTCAAGCATAGCTAAAAAAGAAACTATAAAAGCAGATTTTCTTTCTTCTAAACTTTTTGCTTCACCGGAAAGAGAATTAGAAAAATCTTTAAAAGATAAATTAAAACTAGTCTTCACTCTTTCCAAAAGCTTTTCTATCACATCCTCTATTTTTAAAACTTGCTTCACTGCCACTTGTTTCAATCTTTCTTTTTTTGGTATTTTTAAAAGTGAAGCTATGGCTATAGAGTGAAGAAGTGCGGTATCCACTCTTTTATCCCAGACAAAAACAGTCTCTTTATTTTCAAATTTTGAAATACTATGTAGACCATTTTTTCCAAAAATTTTATTAATATTTTTACCAGCATCAAGAACCATTTTATAAAGCTCCAACTTTTTCTCTAAATTAGAAACAGATTCTTTTTCTTCTGTAGAATAAGAAATTGTTGGAAAAAGAGATTTAGCTTTAATAAGCATTAAAGTAGAAGCTACGGAAATAAATTGAGAAATATCCACAATATCCTTCTCTCCCTTTTCTCCCAATTCTTTAATATAAGAAATATATTCATCAGTGACCTGAGATAAAGAAAATTCATTGATAGAAAGTTTTCTCTCTTCAATCAACTCTAAAAGTTTGGAATATGGTCCGGAAAACCTTTCCAGTGTCACACTAAATCCTTCCATAGTAATAATATTTATATACAGATTATAACATGCTAAAAAATAAAACCGCATACAAATGCGGTCTCATTCAAATAAAAGAATTTTATTCGATATCTTTAATTCTCGGGTGAATTAAAAAGAATAAAACAGTACTCATAAGTACCCCTAATGGAATACTCCAAACATAGGCTTGTTCTTTTGAGAAAATATGATGTGTTATTCCTAAAAAAACAATAAAACCTAAAACAAACAATACAGTTGCCACCCAAAAATATTTAGAACTTTTATCTTTAGTTCTAGATAAGATATAAGAAAATCCTGTAACTAAAGGTAAAAGAGTCGTAAAAACTAACAGGGTAGCAAAAATTGACATCAATGTGTTCATTTTTTTAATTTTTAATTAATTTGTGAAAAATAACTCCCTAAAACTTTATCAGCCAAAGGGCTGCTAATAGCTTGAACCTTTGGTTTAGGAGTAGTAAAGTTTTTTCCTTTCTTTTCTTCCCGCCTAAGTTCCTCTTTTTCAAGTTTTATTCTTCCTATCTCCTTAGAGATAATTCTGTCCTCTTTCCCTAAACCCCTAAAAATTCTATCTAAAAAGAGGGCAGATACAGAATTTTTTTCCGCCACAAGGATAAGGTTATTGGTATAATCCATTAACTTTTCAAAAGTTTTTAAGGGAAAAAGATTAGACATTTCTCTAATAGAAGCATCAAAGTTTTCATTATTTTGATTAATTCTCTCAAGAAGATCGGGTTCAAATTTTGGTCTACACTTATGAACCTGATCAACTCTTAAAGCAGAGATATTGTGCTTTTTAGATATTCGAGAAAGAAGAAATAAATACTTACTTTCATCACTTTTTTTATTGTAATATCCTCCTTCAAACTCTTCCGAATCATCTTCTGAAAAACTTCTTCTGATTTTAGGCTTTTTTTCTTCTCCCTCTTCCTCTTTAAAACTTTTAATTAGGCACTTAATTGCCTTTTCTAAGTTTTCAGCAAATACTCTTGTGGGGATTTTTTGTGTTTCAATAGTTTCTGTTTTCATTTTATAAAATTTTAAAATTAATATTTAAATTAAAAAAATTTGCTCAACAAAGAACAAATTTTATAGCTAAATATAATTTAGCACTTATTTGACAATAAGTCAATAATATTTTATTTCATACTAAAAATCTAACCCCGTCTCCTTTTTGACTCTTTTCATGGTCAGATCTGCCTTTTTATATGCCTTTTTAGCTCCAGATTTTAAGGTATTAAGCATTTCTTTTTTACCTTTAGGTGTATTGAGGTAATAATTGTATTTCTTCTTCATTTCCCCAAAAT
This sequence comes from uncultured Candidatus Saccharibacteria bacterium, assembly GCA_964577625.1. GTDB lineage: Bacteria > Patescibacteriota > Minisyncoccia > Phycocordibacterales > UBA5272 > UBA5272. The sequence continues at coordinate 7,115 of CAZNZP010000011.1, read as the reverse complement.
AAGCTAGTATAGTTTTTAGTAATTCTTCTTTCGCCTCTTTGTAGCTATATGGGACTTTATCGCTGTTTAGAAACTTTTCTCTCAATTTCTCATCTTGTTTTTTATTTAAGAAAATTTTGTGAATTTTATAAATTAAAATTTCATCTGGATTTTTCTTTTCATTTGGAAGCTTGCTATCAGTTTTTATAGACATAACTTTCTTTTTAATCTCTTCATCTGAAGCAAACATGGCGATAGCGTTTCCTTTGCTTTTACTCATTTTTTCTCCATCAATACCAGGAATAACTTCCAATTCTTTTACAGAATAGCCTTTTGGAGATTTAAATGTATTCGTACTATAAGCGCGATTGTATTTGCCTGCTATCTCTCTAGTCATCTCTAAATGTTGTTCTTGATCTTTACCGATTGGCACAATGTCTGCATCATAAAGTAGAATATCAGCCGCCATAAGTACTGGATAATCTAAAAGTCCAAGATTCACATCTTTCTTTTCATTTTCCTTATCTCTTTCTTTATCTTTAAAAGCGTGTGACAAGAAAAGCATTGGTAATGGTGTCACAGTATTCAAAATCCAAGTTAATTCTGTGACAAACGGTACATCACTTTGTTTAAAAATCACTACTTTCTTTTTATCAAATCCACAAGCTAAATATGTAGCAGCTGTTTCTAGTATTTTTTGATTTCTTTCTTTTTTATCTACAAGAGTAGTCATAGAATGATAATCAGCCAAAAAGATATAGGATTCATAATTTCCAGAATTCACCAACTCTACCATTTGTTTAATAGCTCCAAAATAATTTCCAAGATGAAGTTGTCCGCTAGTCTGAACTCCTGAGACCAAGATTTTCTGTTTTTTCATAAAGTTTGAGATTTAATTCTAATTTGTTGTAGTTGTCGCTGTGGTACTTGTGCTTGTGCTTGTTTGACCAAAAGATTGAGTATCTTTTGTATTTAAGAGAAAATCTTTTAATTCTTGAATATTTTTATCTCCTGGTAAAACTTGATTAAGTACCTCAATTAATTCATAAGCTTTATCATACTCTTCGACTATTGTGTAAGTCACAGCTAAATAATAAGCTGCAATCACATTATTTGGGTCTACAGTCAAAGCAGAAACAAAAGCAGTATAAGCTTGGTTTAAATCATCTTGAGTAAGATTTGCATTATTCAAGACAAGAATACCATACTGTAAATAAGCATCAACATTTTGTGGGTCAGCTTGTATAGCTCTAGCAGCATACTCTAAAGCTAAATCTCTATTATTATTTTGAGCAGCTAATTGTGAGAATAGATAATAAGCAGCTGAATAATTTGCTTTCACCTCTAGAGATTTTTGTAATGTTGCTGCAGTATTTGTAGCGCTTTGGTTATAAGAATACTCTAAGTCAGCAAGATTCAAATAAAGAGATGGATTTTTTGGGTATAGGTTTACAGCTGTAGTATAAGCTTGTTTTGCTTTTTGATAATCTAATTCTTTATTTTGCTTATCAAAATTCATCAAATAAGCATAAACAGAACCTGAGGATAAGTAATTGTTGAAATCTTGAGGATCAATATTAATTGCAGTTTCAGATGAGACTATAGCTTTATTCATGGCTGTAAGCACATCTTTTTGTAATGTTTCCACATCTGTAGATGTTGAGTTCAAGATTAAGCCTGTATTAAATAAATAGAATTGAGAAAGGGTTCTGTATCCATAATCATTATTTCTAGCAACTCTAGCTGCCTTGATTAAATCTGATTCTAATTTTGCTAAGTCGTTTGTTTGTTGATAATTCTTGAGAGCGTTATTTGTGATATATACTGAGCGAATTCTGTTAAAAGCTAAAATTGTTGAGAATAAAATCAATAAGAATATAGCTAGTGAAATAACTGTATAAGCTTTTGATAATTTATATTCTTTCCATTTATAAAATGAACCTAAAACTAAAGCTAGAGCTAAAGAGAAGAGTAAAATAGCGATATTTATATTTGCGAAGAAAATCATTAAGAATACTGAGAAGATAAATAGTGTTGCGGTAGTTAAGATATAAAACATATCCTCTTCCTCTAGCTCAAAATCTTCTTTTAATGAACTAATTCTCTTCACTTCTTTAAATACTTTAATTGTTGGAAGTATTATAATAGTCAAAACAAAAACTAAACCTATAACTCCCAAAGTTACCGCTAAAGTGGTAACTGCTGAAAATGAAGAAGAGAATTCTACCCCCCAATATGATGAATCTATGACTGTTTGAGGCTTTTCTTGTTGCCAAACTTTGTAAAAGTTAGCTGGACCTGATCCAAAAAGTCTCCCTTTTACCAATTCAGATTTTATTAAATCTGAACTTAACTTAATATTTGGTTTGATAAATCCATAGTTGATTCCAGAAATATTATTTGTCAAAGCAGAATAACTTTGGGTCAATTTGGTAGTTGGTCCATAAGAAAAGATAAACAGAACTGAAAACAAGAAAGAGATTACAAAAACATAAAAAGATGTTCTCTTAAAGAATTTTTGATTTTTATTTTCAGAATCTTCAGATCCTTTATTAGCCAATTTTGCAAATAAAAGAACAAATAAGGAAGAAAGAGCTAAAGCATACCAAATATCTGGAATTATAATAAAGGAAATAAGTACGAGGTGTAAAACTATCAAAACCAAAGAAAAGAGCTTTTGGGATTTGGTTGAAGCGATAGTCTCAAGATAAACCAAAGATAAAATTATCACAATAGCAGAAGCGACCGCTACAATATCCCAGTTTTCAATAAAGAAAGTGAATTTGCTAGCAAAAGCCACAAGTCCAACTTTAGAAAGAATTATAGCTAAAATAGCAGGAATAGTCACTAAAAAGCTTCCTAAAGTCAATATTGTCCAAGTCAACCTTTTGAAGTTTTTAGCGTAAGAAGCAACAATTAACACTAAAGCAAAAATTGCTAAATAAGTGATCCCACTTTGTAGATAAACATATTTACCAAAGAGAGAAGTAAAAACACTTCCCGAGAAAAAACTAGACAGTAAAACTAAAACAGGAAATGAAAATAATAATACTTTCACCCATTTACTTTCAGGTAAAAGAATTTCTTTTTTTCTAAAAATTAAGAAAGAGTACATCAGAATAGAGACAGTAGAAACTACAAGCAAAGTAGTATCCCTTGTCATCTCTGAGGAAATCAGTGAAGAAGCTGATGAAAATTTATAAAAAATAGAAAAAAGTAAACCCAAAAAACTCACCAAAAAACTAAAAAATAACAAAACCCTATTCAACGATATTTTTTTTGACATAATAAAATCAATAATTATTAATAGCTCTTAATTTATTTTATTATATCACAGAGAAAGCTTAAATTTTCAAATATCTTCTCATTGCCAAAAGTGAGGAAATTGTAGCTAAAAGTAAGCTAATAAAGAGAAGGATAAGGAAAAGAATAAAGAAATTTTGTAGATAATAATGGAAGATATTTAGACCACCGAAAAACTCAGTAGTATTTTTTGCTAAATAGTAAGTAGTTGGAAAAAAGAAAATCATTGTCAAAAAAGATGAAATAACAGCATAAATGCTTGATTCTACTAAAAATGGACCTCTAATATACATATTGGAAGCTCCCACCAACTTCATAACGGCAATCTCTTCTCTATAAATAAAGATAGAAAGTCTAATAGTGTTGAAAATAATAAGTGAACTAATGATAATAAATAAAAGTGTAATCCAATAACCAATAGAATTAAATAGACGAATTAAATTATTTAACCTATCAATGGTTGGCTTTAGTTCAAAATAGTTGATCTTGTCTACAGCAGAATAAGCAGTACCCAAAAATTCTGATTCAGAGCTTAAAGTATTAGAGATATAATCATAACTATTCGTATCTTTAGCCAAAACAGTAAGCATTGCTCCAAACGGATTTGCTCCTAATTCAGATAAAGCTTGAAGTGTCACCGGATCATTTGAGTGCTTAATTTGAAAATCTTCCAAAGACTGCTCAGCTGTTATTAGTTCGACAGCTTGTACTTCTGGTAAAGTTTCGATCTTCTTTTTAATATCTAAAATCTGTGCTTCTTCTGCGTCTAGTTTGAAATAAATTTTTATATCTACCTTATTTCTAACCTGATCTAAAGAGTAATCAAAAATCCCTCTAAAGAAAAAGAAAACTCCAATAATGATAAGAGTAGTAGTCAAAATCCCAATAGAAGAAAGAGAGACTGTTTTATTTCTCATAAAACTAACAAATCCTGATTTGAAAACTCTTTTAGTTGATGTGATTTTCTTTTTCATATTTACTTTAAATTAAAAATTAAATTGAATACTTGCCTACTTTTTCATCTTTTAAAATTCTTCCATCTTGCATACTCACCACTCTTTTTTTCAAGTGATCGATTACCCCTTTATTGTGAGTAGTCAAAATTACAGTTGTACCTAAATCATTTATTTTCTTAAGGACTTGAATAATATCGTAAGTATTTACTGGATCAAGATTTCCAGTAGGTTCATCAGCAATCAAAATTTCTGGACGATTCACCAAAGCTCTGGCTATGACGACTCTTTGCTTTTCTCCACCAGAAAGCTGATCTGGAAAATGGAAAATTTTATTTCTCAAATCTACCAAATCTAAAACATTAGGCACATCACGAGCAATCTCTTCATCAGTCTTTCCGGCTGCTTCCATAGCAAAAGCAATATTTTCAAAAACAGTTTTATTTTGTAAAAGTCTATAATCTTGAAAAACTACACCAATCTTTCTACGAAAGTCAGTTAAATTTTTACCTTTTAATTTACTTATTTGATTGGAGTGAAAAGAGACCTTACCATAAGTAGGTTTCTCTTCAGCTAAAATCATTTTTATTAAAGTAGTTTTACCTGCTCCAGAATGGCCAACAATTGAAACTAATTCACCTTTATCAATTGTTAAATTGATTTCATCAAGAGCTACGAAACCACCTGGATATTCTTTTCTTAAATTCTCAAAATAGAGCATAAAAAATAGCTTTCTAGCTTAACTTTTTTATTTTAACATAATTTCTCGCTTTGCAAATAACTTATTAACAACTAAAAACCGCGAAATGTTTTTTTTACATTTCGCGGCCGTTTTTTAAAGCGCTTCTTTTGGTAAGATAATAAAATCTAAAATAATCAAAAGTATCAACACAAACAAAATAGTAGCAGTGTCTCTAGAGAACCCTTCTTCAAAAAGAGAAGAAAAGAAAACTAACATGAGAATAATAGTTACTAATATAAGAAACCCTTTTACTAAGAATCTAGATTTCGCTTCTTCTTTGGAAGGTACTTGTTCTTTCATTATTAATAATTTTAAAAATTTAACAACTTGTTTTAGTTTAACACTTCTGTATATTCTGTCAAGATTAAGTTAAATTTTTCTCTGCTTCAATAAATTCTTCCAACTCCCCTTTTTCTAAAATACTTTCTACATCTGTAGTCTCTACTCCTGTTCTTAAATCTTTAATCAATTTATATGGATGTAAGACATAATTTCTAATTTGATTTCCCCATTCTATTTCTGTAGTTTTTGATATTTGTCTACCCTCCAATTCAGCCTTCTTTTTTTCTTCTTCTAATTTAAATAATTTTGCATAAAGTAAAGCTAAAGCTTTTTCTTTATTTTGCTCCTGACTTCTTTCAGAAGAAATATGCACCGCAATATTTGTAGGTTTATGTACAACTCTGACCGCAGTTTCCCTTTTATTTACATTTTGTCCACCAGGTCCACCTGCTTTAGAAGTTTCAATATCTATTTCATCATCATTAATATTTGCTTTAAATTTATCAAATCCTAATTTTGGTAAAATCGGTAAAACTTCTACCATTACAAAACTAGTATGTCTTTTTGCGTTTGCATTAAAAGGAGAGAGACGAACTAATCTATGCACTCCAGATTCATTCTTTATTTTTCCATAAACATTTTTTCCATTTATTTCTAAGGAAAGATTTCTGTATCCACCATGATCATTTTGATTTTCATGAAGTAATGTGTAACTCCAATTATTATTTTCAAAATATTTCAAATACATATTTAAAAGCATTCTCGCAAAATCTTCACTATCATCTCCACCAGCTCCTGCCAAAATATTCATGAGAGCTCCTCCAGCATCTAACGCACTTCCACCTTCCAATTCCATTTTTAACTCTTTAATTTTTTGTATCACTTCTTGAGCGTGTGTCTTGTCGCTCCAGAAATCAGGCTCATATAAATGAGCTTCCAATTCTTCTATTTCTTTTTGAATATTTTGTTTATCAAGATTCATAAATTTACGCTCCACCGACTCCACCTCCCCCTCCACCACCACCAGAAAATCCTCCAGCATAACAAAAAAGCGGTGTCCTTATAGCGTCATTTAAACCTTCATCAATATGCAATCTGACTATAGCATTTGAGATTGGAACTTGAGAGTCTACCCCAATAGCGTCCCAATAAAATTCATCCTTATCTGTGTCAGAATAATATCTTGTCACACCTTTTTGGGTAAAAGTAATGATATAAGTATTTTTACCATGCACATATTCTTCTCCGGCTATACGAATAAGAGTGTTACTTCTCCAATCATACTTTCTAGGTACACCATTTTCATCGGTCACAGAAATTAGAGTCAACTCAGTATCGTGACCGTTATAACCTTTTACAAAATCCCTAGTAATACCTCTATTTTGATCAAAATCTGGAAAAACTGCAACTATTTTTTCTACAGTAGTAATTTTTGAATGATTTTCTGCGTCTCTACTTAAATAAATATCAACTTCGTAGTCAGATATATAAAAATTATTTAAATCTTGAGCCAATGAATAATTAGATAATAAAAAATAAAAAGCTAAAAAGAAAAATATTAAAACTTTAAAAGTCTTTTTCATATGCAAATATTATACCCCAAAATCTGAGCCGTCTCCGAGAATCGAACTCGGGACCTTTTCGTTACGAGTGAAATGCTCTACCAACTGAGCTAAGACGGCAAAACTTCCTTTTTAGGAAATATATCACAAATAAAAATAAATTTTAAAAATTATTTTTTGAGCTAAGACAAAAAACTTCTAGTAGTTTAATATATTAGAATAGTTTAAAAATTGGAGCCAATAATCAGAGTCGAACTGATGACCTCATCCTTACCATGGATGTGCTCTACCAAC
>CAZNZP010000010.1:0-16677 GCA_964577625.1 uncultured Candidatus Saccharibacteria bacterium | reverse complement strand
TAATCTTCATCAGAAATGTTGATATAAGATTATTTCCAAATCTCATAACTATAGCCACAATTATAGCACCCCAAAGACCAAAATACATAGAAGCTAAAAATAAAGCTCCAAGCCCTGTCACTAGAGTGCTAATTTGAATAATATTTAATAATCTAATCTTTCTAGCTTCATAAAAATACTGATAGGCTGGATAAAATGCAATAGACAAAATAGAAATCGAGTAAACTACCGCAAATTGATAAGAAAAGAAATATTTAGCAAACAATATTTTATAAACAAAAGGTAAAGCGAGCATGGTGGCTAGCATAGCCAAAAAAGCTAACCAAAAATATTTTTTAGAAAGATGTTTGACGAGAGCTCTCTTTTCTCCATTATTGACTTTATCTCTAGTCATACGAGAGAGGATCAAAAGAGCTTTTCCTAAAGGAGCCCCGATTATGCCATAAATAAAATCCGCAAAAGTGATAGCTAAAGAATAAATAGCGTTAGCTTCTGCCCCAAGTCTATTAAAGACTATAGCTGAACTTCCGTGAACTTGTAGACTTCCCAAAGCTCCGTTTACAGAAAGATGGAGGGACTCTTTTTTATAATCATCTAACCCTTTTTTCGGAGAAGCGACTTCTAGCTCTTTATCAAAATGTAATTTCTTTTTGACATATTTAAAAGCTATAAATCTAAAAATAAATTGACAGAAAAAGAGGGTGGCGAAAACTAAATAAAGATTTTGAGTGAAATAAGCGGTGAAAATTGGAGGAATATAAGTGACAAAATAGCCAATCACAGCTAAATAGGCATTGAGTTTATAATTCCCCCTCCCAGAAGTGCCGACTGTATAAAAATCATACAGATCAGAAAAGAGATGGGCAAAGATAGTGATTAAAAAGAGAGTGCCAAGAAAATCATTGCCCCGAATAAAATAGTAGCTAGCGATGACGAGGGAAAGAATAGCTGGTATCCATCTCAAAGCTTTTCTATATTTAAAACCAATATTAAAAAATGCATCTTCCCCTCTTTGTATATTTAAAGCCGCAATATTGTAGAAACCAACAAAGCCAAAGATAGCTACTATACCGTAGACAGATAAAATATATTTATAAAATCCATAATCTTCTATAGAGAGTACTCTGGCTAAAAGGACAGTAGTGATGAGAGACACGGGAGCAATGATCAATTGTTGAAGCAAAAGCCAACCAGCCCCATCATTGGTGTTAAATTTACTTTTGACAAAAAGATGAGATTTTTCCTTATATTTCTTAAGAAATTCTGACATAAATATAGCTTATTCTAACACATTTTCTAATTAATTATTCCAAGCCCAAAAACTCATTTTTAAACTTGTTTGGATGAGCCGTACGACCATATCTACTCATACCTACACACATACCCAAAGCTACAGCTTCGGCTATCAAGTGCGATCCTCCATGACTGACAAAAGGCAGCGGAATACCTGTCACCGGCAAAATTCCAATATTCATACCTATATTAAAAGTAGTCTGAGTGACTAACCAAATACATACTCCCAATATAAACAAAGTTTCAAAATTAGAATTTCCTCTAGTGCTTTTTTTGACTAAACGATAAATAATTATTCCAAACAGAGTAAAAAGTATAACTGCTCCTACAAATCCCCATTCTTCTGTAAAAGAAGCAAAGATAAAATCTGTCTCATGTTCTGGTAAGAATCCTAAACGAGATTGAGTACCAAATCCAATCCCCTTTCCAAAAGCTCCTCCTGATCCCACAGCAATAATAGACTGATAAGCATTCCAACCAGTACCTTGTAAATCGTGAGTTGGATTTACAAAATTTATAATTCTATTTTTTTGATAAGGCAGAAGATAAAAGTTCCACAAAACTAGTCCCAAAACTAAAGCAATACCTGAAAACCAAAGAATGTGCTTTTTAGAAAGACCAGAAACTAAAAGCATGCCAAACCAAATCACACACAAAACTATAGCTGTACTTAAATCTGGTTGTAAAATAATCAAAGTAACAGGAATGATTAAATAAGTTAGAGATATTATAATATTTTTAATATTAGCAATTGCTAAATGTCTTTTAGAGAAGAATTTTGCTAAAAGTAAAATAAGAACCACTTTCATTGGTTCAGATGGTGCCAAAAAGAAATTCCCTAAATTAAACCAACGAAGACCTCCTTTAGAAGCATAACCTAACACAAAAATTAAAACTAAAAGCAACACCATAAAAATATAAATAGCTATCAAAACATAGGAATTTTTAAGAGTGCGGTAGTCAAAAAAAGAAAAAATTATATAGAGAGTAAGAGCTAGAACTACCAAGATTAACTGTCTCCAAAAAACAGATCCAAATAATTCGGTAGAAGTCATAGAAAGTAAACCAAAAGTCATTAAAATCGCAATGCAAGTAAAAATCACCCAGTCAGTCTGTTTTAACTTTTCAAAGAAAATATGAAATTTAGAAGTATTTTTGAGTACATTCATGAAAATCTTATCTAATATATGTATCTGGTGTCACAATCGGGAAAATTTCTACTTGTGGAGATTCTATTTCTAAAGGTATTCTCCAGGTAAAGCTGAGCTGCGTCTCTGCTCCTGGTCCAATATCTCGAATAACAGTCTCATTGACTGCAATCACATTTCCTTTATCATCACTCAAAAATACTCTGACAGGCACATCTTTAAAAGTAGCTCTAGTAGCATTTTGTATCATCACAGATAATTGGGAGATATTATTTCTTTCTCTTTCAAAAATGTAATCATTTACATTGAAGAAATTATTTCTAAAAATCTCTTCCACTCTGATCCAAGGATTACTTAAGTTGTTGAGCTCTAGAGATATGCGAGAGATAGCATTACCAGAACCTTGGAAATTCACAGGAATATTTTGCATAATAATTGGAAAAGTTTGTCCTACAGGTAACGGAGTACTTCCAGGTATAGAGTGTATAAGAGCTCCAGCTTTATCATAAAGATAAAAAGTGTAATTCAAAATACTTCCTTCAATATTTTTATCCCCATTAGGATTTTGTACCAAAGCTACTAAATCGTATAAATTGTCTTCTGTCTCAATAAATCTAGTAAAACGAATCTCCAAAGGAAGAACTCTGTCATGACAGATATTCACACAGCTTCCACCACAATCAACTCCTTCCTCATCACCATTCTGCTCCTGATCAAAACAATTTGGAGCGGGATTAATATATGGATACAACTTAAAACCTATAAAAATTAATAATAATAAAATAACACTAAAAATAAAGAGTTTTTTTCTTCTACTTCTCCAACTTCCTTTCATAATATTTTAATTTTACCACAAATCTAAAAACTTTTATAAAAATAAAAAACACATTTTCTGTGTTTTTTATTGCTAAAAAATTAATTTTAAATCAATTTAAAATCATCTTGATTATTTTTTAGTAAAATCCTTTTCAATCTTTTCAATAGCTCTCGCAGCAGCTTCTTTTCCACCCAAACCGAATGCTAAACCTAAAGCCAATGCTAACGCTCCGATGAAGCCAATAAAAATAGCATTAGTAAATGTGGTGACAATGTCTAATTGATTTAATGCTGCAAGAATAGCAGTAAACATAATCGCATATCTAGCAATTGTACCAGCGATAGAAACCTTTAATCCTGCTGCTCTGACTGAACCATCAATAATCTTTTCCACAAAGTTTGCGAGTACGGTACCAATGACAATAATAAAGCCGGCAATAAAGACAGAAGGGAGATAATTGAGAATTCCAACTAGAAATGAAGATACGTAGTGAAGACCAAATACATTAGCTGCAGCAAGCGCAAAAGCGATAATTACTGTCCAACGTACTATAGCTCCAAAAATGACCCCTAAAGATAATCTAAAACCAGACTTTCTAGATAGACGATCAAGTCCAGCTTTACCAAAGAATTTGTCTAAACCAAGAATATCAAAGATATGGATTGTCGCTCTACCTAAAATTACCCCAAACAACCAACCAATTAATAAAATGAGAACACCGATAAGAAAATTAGGAAGAAAAGCTACCATTTTTGCAGAAACATCAATGAGCTCTTGTCCTAAAATATTTACATATTGTTCTAACATAGTTTTAAAATTTTATAATTTAAAATTAATTTTTATAAATTTGCCTTAACTCTTAAATTATATCATTATAAAATCTCTGAATAAAAATTTTATCCACAAAAATAAAGGTTTGGGAGTTTTTTAGGAATTCAAATTAAACTCTTTCGGAAAGTTTATCAACAAGAGTAATTCTATTACTATCCAAAACCAAATGTAAAAATCTATCAAACATCTTTTTTCTATAATCAAACTCTTCTACATCCATGACTAAAACTCTCAATTTAGAAGCAAAAGTAGCATTTAAATCAGAAAGGATTTTATTAACTTCTTTTGGTTTTAAAATATCTACCACCACTAAAATGTCTACATCTATATCAGCGTCATCAATAAAAATTCCTGTAAAAGAAAAAAGTTTAATTCTTCCTACTTTTTTAAATTTATCAAGAATTATTTTTTTAGGAAGGTTTTTTAAATCAAAAACTAAATTATATAAAGTTTCCAAATATTCAAAATTAGGGTTTAGACGATAAACGCCAGTATTTTTTTCTAACTTTCTTTCCAAAAATCCAGCTCCAGCCAAAAATAACAAATCTTTTTTAAGTGGATCGCGACGAGTTTTGGTATTAAATTCTACATCATCAATACTGAAAAAATCCTTATCATTTGCTAAAAAAAATCTTAAAACTTTGAGTCTTACATCTCCGTTATTTGCCTGAAAAATCTTTACTAGTGAGTCCATATTTCTTATTTACTTATACTAAAATACTAGCATTATCTAGAATCAAAATCAAACCTTGAAACAAACTGAAAAGTATTATAAAAAAATAAAAAACTTTTAGCTATAAAATAAAAATACCCTTGATTTACAAGGATACTTTTATAAGTTTTTCAGCTGTAAAATAAATTACTTTAGAGAAACTGTAGCTCCAGCTTCTTCAAGAGCTTTTTTAAGCTCTTCAGCTTCTTCTTTCTTTACATCTTTTTTGATTTCTACAGGAGCTCCGTCAACCAAGTCTTTTGCTTCTTTAAGACCAAGCCCTAAAGCTTCTTTGACTACCTTCATGACAGCGATTTTTCCTTCACCTGCATTTTCAAGATGAACTGTGTAAGTAGATTTTTCTTCTGCTTCACCTGCTGCTGCACCTCCTGCTGGAGCTGCTGCTACTGCTGCTGCAGAAACACCAAATCTCTCCTCAATAGCTTTTACTAATTCATTTAATTCAAGAACTGACATTCCGTCAATTTTGTCTAACAAATCTTTATATTTTTCCATAATTTTTATTTAAATAATTTTGAGAATTTAGAATTGTTTTTGAGAATCTTTCACGAAGTGGGGTTCGATTCGAAAAAAATAATTCTAAATTTTTATAACTAATAATATTTACTTTTTCTTTGCTACTTCATTTATACCAATAGCCAATCTTTGCATTGGAGATTTAAACAAGAAAGCAATTTGTGAAATAAGAACTTCACGAGAAGGAATGGTAGCAATTTCCATCATAGACTTTTCGTCTTTGAAAGTGCCATCAAAAATTCCTCCGATAATAGAAAAGATTCCTCTGTGTTCTTTTGAAAAATCATTTGCGAGTCTTGCGGGAGCTAAAATATCTTCCCCAGCAATCACGGCCATCTCTTCTCCAATTTCTGGTTTATCACCTTCAATCTTTTTAGAAGATAGCGCTCTATCCCAAAGAGTTTTCTTGACCACGTTATAAGAAATATTTTCTTGAAAAAGTTTCTTTCTTAAAGCTTCCGTATCTTTTACATTTAAACCTTTAAACTTTACGTAAACTAAAGTTTTAGCTTTGTCTAAGATATTAGAATACTTATCGATTAATTCAGATTTTTTATCTTTACTTAATGCCATAATTTATTTTCTTTTATAAACAAAAACCTCTCACCAAAGAGAGATTTAAGGTAAACGCTAAAGCAAAATGCTTTTTAAGTTCGACCTCCAGAGGTTTATTTTTTAAGAATCTTAATATTTGATTCACCTCTTTCTTTGGTTTACGAATATAAATATATCATAAATTCCAATTTTTAGCAAAAAAAAAACACCCCCTTTTTGAGGGGGCGTAACGTTTGGACTATTTTAAATCTAATTTAGATTCACAATATCCCAAACCGTGACTCTTTCTCGGCAGAAAAAATTCGGTAAAACTTTTCCTGTCTTTTTTAGAAATAACTTAATTTTTTTCATACTCATTAAAATTTTAAATGTTTATACTAAAAGAACTAATTAATGACAAATTATTTCTATTTTTGGAATCAAAAACACCTTGATAAATCAGGGTGTTTTTGAAGTAGAGCACATAAAATTAAATTGCTTCAAATTTAAGTACTCTGTTCTCCCGAAAAGCTACTCTTGCCCGAAAGCTACCATCGCTGAGTGAAGTCTTCACGATCCAGTTCGGAATGGTATGGTGTGTTACCCTTCATCTGAATCGGGAGAACAGAATACTCAAATCAAAAGATTTGAGTTAGAATCCTGTTAATAGATCGACGGGTACTTATTATCTTTAAATCGCCAAAAAGAATTTGTTAGAGAGAAAAGTTTTGATAGGACTCTTCTTTCCACTTAAACCATCTTGACTTGATAATAAGTACACCGACGTAAAAAGTTAAGGTTTAACTCCTGAATTCTAGAAATTAAAAGAAAACTAATTAAAAATCAATTTAATAATAATTCCTAGAATTCAGAAGTCAATTAATACTGTAAACATGGTAAACATATTTCCTGATAAGAATCGGGTTATTAGTAATCCTCAGCTGAGTACATTACTGCACTTACACTTAGATCCTATCAACGTAATCATCTCTTACGACCCTCATAGAATACTTATCTTGAAGTTGGCTTCGTTCTTAGATGCTTTCAGAACTTATCCATGCCCGACTTGGCTACTGGGCGATCCAACTAGCGTCAGAGCCCACACACCAGAGGTCAGTTCATCTCGGTCCTCTCGTACTAGAGACAAATCTTCTCAATATTCAAGCGCCTGCAGTAGATAGGAGACCAACCTGTCTCACGACGGTTTGAACCCAGCTCGCGTATCTTTTTAAATGGCGAACAGCCATACCCTTGGGAGCTTCTTCACCCCCAGGATAAGATGAGCCGACATCGAGGTGCCGAACTCCACCGTCGCTATGGACGCTTAGGTGGAACTAGCCTGTTATCCCCGTGGTAGCTTCTATCCGTTAATCTTCAACCGCATCTAATGCGAATTGTCGGTTCACTATGTTCTACTTTCGTATCTGCTCGACATGCCCGTCTTACAGTCAAGCCAGTTTATGCCATTACACTATCGGCACGGTTTCCATTCGCGCCTAACTGACCTTAATAAACCCCTCCGTTACCTTTTAGGAGGGTACCACCCCAGTAAAACTCCCCACCAGATACTGTCTCTAAACGTTTTTTCCGTTTAGGTTAGTGTTTACCAAGATACAGATGGCTATTTCACTGTCGACTCCATATAAACCGAAATCTATACTTCAAAGTCTCACCACTATTCTACGCAATAAATTAATAAACACAATACCAAGCTAGAGTAAAGCTCACGGGGTCTTTTCGTCTATCTGCAGGTAGGCGGCATCTTCACCGCCACTGTATTTTCACCGAGCTACTCCCTGAGACAGTTCCCCAGTCATTACACCATTCGTGCACGTCTGAACTTACCAGACAAGGAATTTCGCTACCTTAGGACGATTATAGTTATCGCCGACATTGACGGGGGCTTATATCAGTCAGCCACATGGTGAACTCAAAATAAATTTTAAATTCACCATGTGACCACCGATATTTGACCTTCCCGCATTGGTCAGGTGTCACCCCATATACATACTCTTACGAGTTCGCAT
This sequence comes from uncultured Candidatus Saccharibacteria bacterium, assembly GCA_964577625.1. GTDB lineage: Bacteria > Patescibacteriota > Minisyncoccia > Phycocordibacterales > UBA5272 > UBA5272. Next base: position 8,778 of record CAZNZP010000010.1, on the reverse strand, counting down.
GGAGCTGTGTTTTAGATAAACAGTTGCCAGAGAAACTTTCACTGCGGCCTGTATTGCTACAGGCAAGCCTTATTGCTAACTTACGGCTGCTTTTTTGCCTAGTTCCTTAGGGAGAAATCACTCGTTCGCCTTGGTCTACTCGACCTGAATACCTGTGTCGGTTTGCGGTACGGTTTAATATAAATTTAAAGTATTGTTAATAGTGGTTAATAGATCATAGATGACTAGACCCATTAATCACTAAACAATATCTGCTATTCAGCAGATGTAGAAACTTTTCTCGGCACCGTGCTCCTCTATCTTCACCAGTATTGCTACAAGCTTCGCTTCATAACTCTCAGTATTCAAGAGCTGATTTACATGCCCTTGCTAATCATTATAAAGACCTCAATCTGATAAGAGGCATAGAGTACAACAATGCGTCATTCCATCACATTTATACCAAGTTAAGAAATATTAATCTTATGTCCATCGGGTTCGGCGCATTGCCATCCCCTTAGGCCCGACTAACCCTTCGCTGACAATCATTGCGAAGGAAACCTTATTCTTTCGGCGTGGGGGGATCTCACCCCCATTGCGGTTACTTGTGCCAACATTCTTACTTCCACACGCTCCACGATGGGTCACCCCTTTCGCTTCAGCGCAGAGTGGAACACTCGTCTACCGATTGTATGCGAACATACAATCCCTAAACTTCGGTGATATGCTTGAGTCCCGATCATCTGCGGCGCAGAGTCTCTCGATGGGTGAGCTGTTACGCTTTCTTTCAATGATGGCTGCTTCTAAGCCAACATCCTCATTGTCAATGAAACTTCACATCCTTGCTTACACTTAGCATATACTTAGGGACCTTAATTTTAGATCTGGGCTGTTTCCCTTTAGACCGCCGGAGCTTCGCCCCCGGAGTCTGACTGCCAGGCTGATAATCTTTGGTATTCGGAGTTTGATAGGTATTGCCGTGTTTCCACTAGTCAAGACCTTCCAGTGCTCTACCCCCAAAGGGACCACCTGACGCTATTCCAAAAAATATTTCGACGAGAACCAGCTATTACCGAATTCGATTAGCTTTTCACTCCAACCCACAAGTCATCCAAAAGAGTCGCACAACTTATTGGTTCGGGCCTCCACTTGTCTTTCGACAAGCTTCACCCTGCTCATGGGTAGCTCATCCGGCTTCGGGTCCTTATTGCTCAACCATTATTTCGCGCTATTAACACTTGCTTTCGCTTGTGGCTCCACAACTTTATGCTGCTTAGCCGGCTGGACAATAAGACTCGTTGGCTCATTCTTCAATAGGCACGCGGTCGAGGGACAAGCCCTCTTCCACTCTTTGTAAACATAAGGTTTCAGTTCTATTTCACTCCCTTCCCAGGGTTCTTTTCACCTTTCCCTCGCGGTACTAGTTCACTATCGGTCTCAAGGAATATTTAGCCTTACCGGTTAGTGCCGGCAGATTCATCCGAGCTATTCGTGTCTCGAACTACTCAGCACCAAGAATAAAACAGAGTTGAAGATTTCGATCACAGGACTATCACCTTCTGTGGTGCTACTTTCCAATAGCTTAACCTATAATCAACTTTTGTAACTGTTCTAGAATAATTCTACATTCTTGGGCTACAACCCCATCTGTATTGCTACACATGGTTTGGGCTCCTCCGTTTTCGCTCGCCGCTACTTGCGGAATAAACATTGTTTTCTTTTCCTGTGGGTACTAGAATGTTTTACTTCCCCACGTTTGCCTCTAAAGATATGCTCCCTAGATTCCGAGACATTACTCTCGGAGAGTTTCCTCATTCAGAGATCTCCGGATCGAAGGTTATTAGGCACCTCCCCGAAGCTTATCGCAGCCTGATCACGTCTTTCATCGCTTCCTTGAACCAAGGCATCCACCTTATGCTCTTAATTTCCTATCAGGAAATATATTTACCATAAATATTTTATAACACCGCTGCTATAAAATATTCTGACCTGTTTTCTATTTCAAAAAACAGGATTTATAATTTACAGTTTTTTTACCTTTATTTTTTAATCTATATACATCATCTGAAAAGACCCCAAAATATTGAGATATCAAATTGATGATGCTACAGGATTCTATTGACAAATTACGACTAAATTTTTTGAAATAAAAACCGCTTCATAAGCGGCTACTAAAAACACTTTTTTAGAAGCTGCTTATTTTTCTTTGTTTTTATTCATCATATTTAGGTTTCCCCATATTATCACAATAAAAAAAATAATGCAAGCTTTTTGCATTATTTTCTTCTAAATCTTTAACCGTTTTAAAAGCTTTAATTTTAAACATTCACCACTGGCTGAGCAGACTCATCGCTACAGAGTACCACCATAAGATTTCCGACAATTTCAGCTTTCTTATCTTCAGATAAAGCCACTATCTTATCAGTTTCCATTTTATCTAAAGCCATTTTTACCATACTAACAGCTCCCTCCACTATCTTTTCTCTCGCGGCGATAATGGCGTCAGCTTGCTGTCTACGAAGCATGACTGCAGCAATCTCTGGCGCATAGGCAAGATAATTGATTCTCGCTTCTACGATTTCAATTCCAGCAATAGATAATCTTTCTCTCAATTCTTTTTCCAAAATCTTATTAATCTCTTCCCCATCTGCTCGCAAAGTTAAACCTTCTAGATTTTTCTCTTCAGATTGATCATAGGGATACATTCCAGCTACTTTTCTGAGAGCCGCATTGCCTTGCACTCTTACAAAGTGTTCATAAGCTTTCATTCTATCAATACCAAAACTTGGAATTGATCCGTCTTTTGGATTACCACTAGACACCATGACAGTATTGGAAGCACTATCAATATCAAAGATAGCTTTGTAAGTATCACTCACTTTCCAGACAACTACTGAACCAATCATAATCGGATTTCCAGATTTATCATTCACTTTAATTGGTTCAATGTCTAGATTTCTAGCTCTTAAGACCAATTTCTTTTTTGTAAAAAAAGGATTTACCCAAAAAAATCCAGTATCTTTGATTGTGCCGACATATTTTCCAAAGAAAGTTAAGACTCTAGCTTCATTTGGCTCATTAAGTGTAAATCCTTTCCAAGAAAATATCATTAAAAAGAATCCAAACATTGCCAATCCTGAACCTCCTAATAAAAAAGCCAAAACAAATAATACAGCTAAAAATACAAGATTCAAAAATAACATTGTTATACCACCAACTCTAAATCCACTAAAATTTTGTTCCATAAAATATATAAAATAAGCTAATAAAGATTTTTATCACTCTTTTATTATAGTTTATTTAGGTAAATAATTCAAAGGATTCAAATATGCTTCAGTTGGTGCATATGGCATGACCATATATGTACCACAAGTTTTACTCTTATATTCTGTCGGACCAAAAATCTTCACCGCATCTGCTGCAAAGACACTAAAGTGTAAATGCGGACCAGTAGAGTATCCAGTATTCCCTGACAAGCCAACTTGTTCTTTCACTCCAACCTTTTCCCCCTTGCTGACACTAATAGATGAGAGATGCGCATACAGTGTCGCAAGACCATTATCATGCTTTACCAATACCCATTTTCCATAAGAAGCTCCTTTACAAGCTGCGTCTGTATCTCCTGTTCCCATCACCGTCCCATCTGCTGCTGAATAAACTGGATTACCTACCGCCACTCCAAAGTCTACTCCATTATGACCTTTACCATTGTAAGCTCCGGAAGCTGCAAATTCGGTATTTCCAAAATATTGGGTAATCACTATTTTATCTAAAGGATAAATAAGTACTGAACCAGTCGGTAGTTTGCTTCTATCAAGACTATATTTAATTTTAGCTTCAATGGTGTCAATTTCACTTTGTAAAGCTTGTACTTTGGCTTTTCTGTCAGCGATAATTTTCTGATATTCTTTTTCTTGATTTTTGGTTTGATTTAAAAGTGTCTTTTGTTCTCTTTGACTAGCCGCGACTAAATCTTCTCTACTATTGAGATTTTGAGAAAGATTATTCAATTCATTTTTCTGCTTTTCGTATTCACTTTTATTTTCATTTAAATCTACTATGACTCCATTTAATTTATTGATTTTCATTTGTAAAGTTTCACTCAAATTAATGAGTTGATAAGAGTTACTCAAAACTTCTGTAAAATTACTTTTACCAACTTTGACCAAATTTAAAATAAAAGAATTCATGTCTTCCGCCCTTTTCATTTCAATTAAGGTTTGGGCTATAGCCCGACGACTTTCATTAATAGTCCCCTCTCCTTCAGAAATTTTATTTAAAGTCTCAAAAATATTTCCTTCTGTGTTTCTTATTTTCAAATTAGTGAGAGAAATCTGATTTAAAAGATCCTTTTTTTGAGCTTCAAGTTTAGCGATAGCACTACTCAAAGTCTTGGCTTCAGCTTGAGTACCAGCTACTTTACTATTGTAAGCATCTATTTCGGCTTGAAGTTTAGCAATTTCTGAATTTCTAGCTGCAATATCATTTTGCCATTGAATCACATCTACACTTTGTGCTGAAGAGTGTAAAATTTTAGAAAAAGAAAAAGCAAAAAATGCTATAGCAAATATTATTAAAGCGTTTCTAAAAAACAGATTTTTCTTATCCATAATTACTTTTTATTATAACAAATAATATTACACCTTGAAGAAAAATTGTTAATTTTTTAAAAGAAAATTAGACAAACAAAAACACCGACCCGAGGGCCAGTATTTCTGTATGTCTAGGCGAACCTAAACATATAAACAATATATATTAAACGAAAATAAAAGTCAAGTATTTTTTGCGAGTTTTACCTGTGGATAACTTTTTTCTCCAAATCACCTTTAAAATACAAAACAAAAACACCCCTAAGGGTGTTTTTGTGGATTACAAACTTTCGTCTGTGACTAAAGAATTAGTACGCAGATTAGTTTCCGTAATTTGTTAAGAGTGTACCTTTGAGACCTGTTACGATTAAATCGCTCCAGTCAAAGTTAGTTCCTGCTCCAGCGTTGATTGAAGTGTTTCCACTTGTATTTACGCCAGAAACATCACCGTATACATCAAAGGTTACTGAACTACCTGCAGTCATTCTATATCCTCCTGTGAATGTTACAACAGTTCCTGAAGCTGTTGCGTTAGGAACTGCAACATTGTTAATTCTTAGGCCGAGATTTGAGAATGTACCACTTGGTAATCCTACTGCAACTGGAAGAGTATTGATTACGATATCTCCTGCTGCTGATACATCAACTTTGATTGTACCAACTTTGATTCCTGTAGCATCACCAGTTCCAAGATATTGTCCTGTTCCCTTGACTGCTGTAGGCATAGAAGCCACGAGAGTCATAGCGCTTGAGGAAGCAATAGCTGTTCCTGAGTATTGTGTACCTGTAGCAACACCATTGTTTCCAGCAATGTAGCTGATTCCAACGGTTGTTGTTGCATTACTAAAGTTGTTGTATTGATCAGCTTTAGCAAAAGTTACTGTTACAGGGATTGTTGTTCCAAGAGTTGAGATGTTCTTAGAAACTGTAGCAGAATATCTATCCCCTACACCCTTTGTAGCTGTAACTCCGTCAATTGTTACTGCTGTAACGATTGCAGAATTTGATACTTCTACTTCAATTGTATTAGCTGTGAAATCACTTCCAGAAGCTTTTACATTAAATGAAGCGATAGCAAATGGTGAAGTTCCTCCGATTACATATTGTGCAACCTTAGATTGTGAACCAACCAATGATACCTCAGCTACTCCTGGCTCAGAAACTGTAGTTACTACAGCTGCTGTAGTTGCAGAAGTTGTTGAAGTTAATCCAACTGTACCTTGGTAATGTCCTACTCCTGTTACTGACAAAGTACCAGAAGCATTTGAGAAGTCAGCAACTACATCAAATGTCTTTGATGAGTTAGCAGCAACCTCTGTATAAAGTGAGAATGAAGTTTGAGCAGCTGTTGTACCGCTTCCAACTGTTCCCTTAAAGGTTACTTGATTAGCTCCATCCATTAATCTCACATTTGAAAGTGAGCTTAAATTAAATCCTGCAGCAGGAGTTAAGTTAAGATCGAGTTGAGTCAATCTTACACCTTCAGTAGCACCAGTAGACATTGTATATGAACCAATTTTTACTGCTTGTGCATTTGAAGGAACTTTTGATCCTGTAAATCCTGTATTATTTGAGAAAGAAGCGAGCAAACTACCTACTGTTACAGAGTTTGAATTTCTCTCAACAATTGTTTGAGTATTTCTTGATTGTGTACCTTGTACTTGAATATTCTTCAAGTATACAGTTAAGTTACCTGCTGCTAAATTAACACCATTAGTATCTCTAATATCAGCCTTGACTTCAATTGAAACTGGAGAACCAGGATTTACAACAAATCCACCAAGGTTTGATAAGAATGCACCTGTTGAAGATGCTAATTCATCAGAAATACCTGATGTAACAGCTGTTCCATTTACATATACAGAGATGTTTGAAATCTTTGTTGATGTTGGAGCACCTTGTACATCTACATTTCCAGAAATAAGTTTAACTGGCTCACCATAAACTGATAAAGTGAATTTACCAATTGTTTGATTTGAAGCACCTGAAGTTACTCTTTGTCCATTGAATGAAGTATCAGAAGACAAGATTGCACAACCACTTGTACAAGAAGTAATTGTTACTTTAGGAGCTTGTAAGTTAAATACTTGATTTCCTAAGTATGTAGGCATAGCGTATGCTGAAAGTTGAGCATCTCTAAAGAGAAGATCAGAACCTTGTTCAAGTACAATGTAGAAATCTCTACCTGCACCGTCAGCGACATCACCACGTACATTTAAGGTGTGAGCGCCAGCTCTTAAGAATGTGCTTCCTGAGAAAGCAATTCTTCCTTGTAGATCAACAGACACAGCATTTCCAACTTGTACTCCGTCAATGTAAAGTTTTACATTTGAAAGAGCTGTAGTAGGAGCTGAACCAATCATCTTGAAGTTAGCACCTTCTAAGTATGCATCACGATTGTTTGTAACTGAAGCTGACCATACGTTTACATTTGTATTACCGACATCAACTTGTGTTTGTGATGAGGGAGCATTGTCAATTGTTACTCCAACCATTGTTGCAGATGCAATAGGAAGATTAGGACCATTTAATCCAGAAACTACTGCTGCTGGATTTCCTGAGGTTGTATAACCAATCATAGAAACACCAACTGATTGTCCTGAAGTTTGATCTGCAATATCAGCATAAACTGAAATTACTTTTGATCCTGCAACTGAGAATAATCCTGTACCGTAGTTGAAGTTGATGGTACCGTCCGCTAACACAGATGCTGCATCACTAATTCTTGTATTACCTTCGTAAAGGTAAACATTAGTTAAAGCGTTGTTATTTGAAACACCTGTTCTTTGTAATTTAATATTTGTCACAATACCTGTACCTGAGAATACGAAATCCGCAAGTTTAGCATGTGAAGATTTTTGTACTAATACATTATTTGGTTGAACTGAAGCGAGAGAAACTGCTACTGCTCCAGATACTGTTCCAGTACCAGGAGTTGTAGGTGTGCCAGGAGCACACTTATTCATTTCTGCTCTAGATGTTGCACCAAAGAATCCTGTACCTGAGGTTAATCCCCAAGGTGCAAGTGTTGTTGCAGCATTAGCTTCTTGCCATTTGATGAGGGCCATCTTTGTTGCATTTCCGAAGTATGTAGTTTCCATACCTGCAGATCCAGCATGTCCTGCTGCTGCAACTGTGAAGCCATTAGCGTTCAAAGTTTGTTGGAGCGCTTTTACATCTGCTCCTGTGTTACCAACTCTCAAATTTCTTTCAAATTGGTAGCATGAAGATGTGGTGACTTGTGCGGAAGAAATTCCAAGCACAAGACCAACCGCGATAACAGCTAAAGCTGTTGTCTTTAATTTATTCATAACTTTTTATAAAAAAATTTATAATTTTTGATCTTATAGAGATCATAGTCAATAAAATATTTTTATTCGCTCCGACAAGCAAATATTCTATTGGCTATTAACAAGATTAATCGCTGTTTTAATTTTTACATTTCGTAAGATGATAAAAATGCGACCGAATCTAAACATTAATTAGTGTTAAGTTAACTAATAATTAATTAATAATTTTCTAATCTGCGTCTATATTCTGTTGCCAACGATCAATCTGTTTTTTGTGATACCTATAATTACTTATAAATGTATCTCAAATACCAGAGGACGCCCTCACCAGAGACAGGTCGTCTGATTAATAATATATCACAAATTTTTTAGAATTAAAATATTAATTAAGGAAATCAAGGGTTTAGTTAAGAATGTTAAGAAATTTGATTACTTGGCAAGGGTATATCTACTCCATCTTTTGTCCCCTATTCTCTCAACTTTATTTTCAGCCACCAAATCATTCAACTCTCTTTGTATGGTCTTCACAGAACAGCCAACTATTTTTTTAGAAATGTCTTTTATAGAAACTTCGGTCCCTTTGGTAAATAAGGATAGAATTTGCTCTCTTCTATTATTTTTCCTTTCTTGATTTTGAACAGCTTTTTTATTATTGATTTTAGCAGCTGTAGATTTAGGAGTGTCCTTTAGAGAAGCTGTTGCTTTTACAGCTTCTTTCTCTATAGCTTTGTCCTTTAGAATTGTGTTTTGTCCTTTAGAAATTTTGTCCTTTACAACTTCTTCGGATATTCTTTCTTTTTCTAATTTAGATTTTTTTTCTTGAGAGTTAAAAATGTTTTTGCTATTTGTATAAAAATTTTTTTCTATATTTTTACCAGTGAGTAAATCATAATATGTATTATTATTTTGAGAAATTTTTT
>CAZNZP010000009.1:0-16844 GCA_964577625.1 uncultured Candidatus Saccharibacteria bacterium | reverse complement strand
GAAGTGGTAGCCAAAGAGATGTCTATTTTAATTTCTTCTGGTTTGTAACTAATTAAAAGATTTTTATTTGGATACAAGAGAGAAATATTATTAGCCGGAAGTTTAAAACCAATAGCTTCTCCAGAAAGTTTTAAAGTTTTATTTTTTGCTATCATTAAATTTTTTGGAAGCTTGTAAAAATTTCCATCCAGACTTAAATAAAAATTGGATAAAAATAAATCATAATCGGTATTATTTTTTAAAATAATAAAATTCTCTTTCTCTCCCATACCAATTTCTGAAATTATTATGTCTGGGTTTACCACCTTTACATTCATCCTAGCTTTTCCTCCACCTGTATACCCATCAGCAGAAGCTATTAAAATATATTCTCCAGGATATATATAGGTATAAAGAGCATCTTTTCCACTCTGCTCTCCCCCATCTCCAAAGCTCCAATGAAAATCTAAATCGGTAATAGCTTTCTTTTGAGAATCTGTCACCTTAACTGTATATTCCACTTCTGCGAGAGCTGGGACAATTTTTTCTTCTGGTAAAAGTACTTGAATGTCTCCATATTTTTCTTGATTATTTTGAGGAACATATACATAAACTATTTTTTCTTTTGTAGTAGTTGTGGAGGAAGAAGTTTGTTCAGGCGGAATATTTGAATTGTCGCCACCATATCCACAAGAAGTATTATTATATGTATTCACTGAGTCTACTAGAAAAGATAAGAGTACTGAATCTTTTTTGAAAGAAATTGTGTCAGTCGCTCCAATCTTTAGAGCTGATTTAAAAACTTTACAGTTTATGTTAGAAAATAATTTCTTAGTAGGATCTATTGCCACGATAAAATGAGAGTTTGCTGGAATTATAAAATTACTAGCCGTATCCGTCATTGATATAGAGTGCCCATTCGTAGGGGCTCCACTATCTAAAATTTTATACCCAGTTATGTCTAATTCAGTGTCTGAATCATTTAAAAATTCTATAAATTGAACTGAAGAAGCGTTACCTCCTGCGGTTTGTGTGTTATCCACTTTAGTTATTTGCAGTGCAAAAACATTATTAAAACTTAATAAATAAAAACTTAAAAAAATAAGAAACAAAATATTTTTTATTTTCATATTTAAATTAAAATAAATTAATAAAAACAATATTGACTATACTTAAATTTTATCATGCTTTCATTTGTTAAAGCCTTGTTAAAAACAAATTTACATTTTCCCTGACAAGAATATAATATTCTCATAGAGCCGATGAACCCTCATCCCTCTTTCAAAAATATGCAAAAAAATACTTTAGCAAAATCAATCTTTTTAAGTGGAATTATTGTGTCACTATTCTTTGGAGTAATGAGTGCTAACGCTCAAAACAGTTTCCAACAAAGAATCAATTCTGTTTTTAAAAATAAAATAAGTTTTAACAAAGCAAACAAAAGACAAAATTCTTCTACTACCCCTTATCAACAAAGAGAGAAAAATGAAAATCGCCCACTCTCCGGAATAGTCACTGCAGTCAATGGAAATACTTTCATACTTTCAGTAATCAATACTTTTAGAAATGGAACTAGCTCTACAGCTACTACAGCAGTACTTTATACTGTTGACGCTTCTAGCTCAAAAATTTTCAAAAATGCAACAACTAGCACCACTTCTAAAATCGCTGTGAATGATAAAGTGATGCTGATTGGTGATCTTAACGGAAATCTCATTTCTGCAAAGATTATCCATATTGGAAATGGTCAAATCAATGGAAATAGAGATGGACAAAAAGTTTTTTCAAACGATGATGATATTGATGTTGATGACATTATAAAAGAAAATCTACCAAAATTACCAAAAGTAGATACCAAATCTCCACAATATAAAGATCTTGTGCAAAAAATTTCTGGCTTAATCAAAAACTTTTTAAATCGCTAATTGTAAATTAAAAATAAAATTAACCCGCCTCGGTGGCGGGTTTTTTATTTATTTTAACTTAAGTTATTTAGATTTCCATTGAATCCGAAACTGTACGCAAGTTTTTTAATGATTCTTCTTTCTGCCTCTTTTCCTTTCGGACAAAAACTCAAAACTTCTTTCATGATTGATAAGTTGCTAGCTGTCTCTACTTTGACTAAAGCTAATTGCTCCAAATCTTCTAAAGCTTTCAAAAAGTCTTCTGAGTCAGAAGGAAATTTCTTGCAGGCCTCTTTAGCTTCTCTCAAACTTGAATGTTTCAGCTTGTCCCTTGAAACTCTGGGAGCGCCATTACTTTTTCTCATTAAAATACTTATAATTTCCTCAATGGGTAAGCGAATTTCATTCGCCATCTTTTGAATCCTAAAAGGATTCCTTTTTGTTTTTGTGCTTTTAACTGTCATATTTAAACTTTTTAATCATTAAATCCTTTTTACTTCTTTTAAAAACAAAAGAAACAAAAAGGATTCAACAATTAATCAATAGCAAGCACCATATTTAAAAGAACGCAGGATTTTCAATATATCATAATTTTAAAAATATAAAAAGTTAATTAAATGCTATAATATCCACAAATATAGAGAATTAACATTACAAAAATTTAAAGTAAAAATATGATTTTAAAAGATAAAGTGGTAATTGTGACAGGAGCGGGTCAAGGTATTGGTGAAAGTATAGCTAAAGAAATGTCTAAAGAAGGCGCCAAAGTCGTAGTCTCAGATTTAAATGAAGAAAATGCTAAAAGGGTAGCTTTAGAAATTGATCTTGTCGGAGGAAGTGTTATTGCTATAAAATGTGATGTTTCAAAAAAAGAAGACGTAGATAATTTAATAAATAAGACAATAGAGCATTTTGGAGAATTAAATATTTTAGTAAATAATGCAGGCATATTCCCCTACAAACCTTTTCTAGAAATGGAAGAAGCAGATTGGGATAAAGTTTTGGATATAAATTTAAAAAGTGTTTTCCTAACCTCAAATGCTTCTGCTAAAGTTATGAAAGAAGGAAGTAAAATCGTCTCTATTTCTTCCATTGCTTCCTTGGTTGGTTTTGAAAGTTTAAGTCATTATTGCGCTTCCAAAGGAGGAGTGAATGGATTTACTAGAGCTCTCGCTTTAGAATTAGCAAAGAAAAAAATAAATGTAAATGTTGTAGCTCCAGGAGCAATTAAAACACCAGGCGCTACTACAGATGAAGCTACTGAAAAACAAATCTCACCTAGCATACCGGCGAATCGTATGGGTGAACCAGTAGATATTGCTAACGCTGTCATCTTTTTAGCTTCAGATAAAGCTGATTACATCACCGGACAAGTTTTGGTAGTAGATGGAGGGTATGTTTTGAGATAAAAAGTTTAAAAAATATTTACAACCTCAATTTTAAACTTAATTAAAGTAAGGAGTCCAAGGTAAATTAAAGTCATCAACATATTTTGAGTTTCTTGGATATTTTTTTGATAAGATTTTCAAAACATTCTCTAAAACTTTCTCTGATAATATTTTATTTGCTTCTGAAAATACAAAAGCTTCGTGATACGGTTGCTCAAATTTTGAATTTTGCATATGTATCCTGTTCCTTATTGAGTGGAGCTTATCTAAATCGTTATATAAATTTAAATCTGAACCTAATAATTTTTTTTAGCTAATCTGTTCAAGACATTTCCTAAAATCTGTGATTTTTTTGCGTTTTATATCAGCGAGAGTTTTACTATTAATTCCCGCTACACCTTCTACAGTAAAGTGTTGTATCCTCCAAATAAAATCCCAAATTACTGCTTCTAAAATAAAAAAATTAAGGTTTATATTGTCCCCTGTTTTAAATTTGCCAATAAAATTACTCTGAATAATATTTTGACTCATATTTTTGAAAATTATATCACTTTGAACAATTTTACATAATTATTTTAAAAAGAACAAATCAAGGATTTCTCCTCGATTTGTTCCATTCTGCTCCGAGTTTGGGACAATGTTCGGAGAGCAATAATGGAGGAGAAATAAAAAAAACCACCAACTTTTGGTTGATGGTTTACAAATTTCAACTTGAAATGATTTACTTCTTTACTACTTCAGTAAGAACTTCAGCTTTGATCCGACCTTGTGGATTATAATTCCTGATTTCAAAATCATCCATAGTAAAACTATCAATGTCTTTTACATTAGGATTAATCCATAATTGTGGCATTTCAGTGCTTACAGTACGGCTGAGCTGTTCTTTTACTGCTTCAGTGTGGATTTCATAAACATGATAGTCATTTAACGTAATAGGTAATTCGTCTACCTCCAAAACTCCATATGAAATTTAAATCTTTAATGATTTGTTTTTTGGAGTCAGTCACTTTGACTTCGTATTCAACCTCTGCCAAAGCTGGAACGATTCTTTCTTCTGGAAGTAAAATTTGTATATCTCCATACTTATGTTGATTATTTTCTGGAATATAAATGTAGACAATTTTTTCTGTAGTGGAAGTTTTAGTTTCGGAAGAAATACTAGAAGTAGAACCTTCCTCCACGATTCCTTCGTTATGAGTTTCTGGACAAATTACTCCACCGTAAGAAAAACATTCTCTTACTCCATTAGCAAACAAAATTATATAACCTGAAGTTTTATTTAGTTTATAAGGACTACGAAAAACTTGCCCACCGCTTCCATTAGGAATATTTGTAGAAGGAGAAATAAAAACCGAAGTACTAGCCAAAAAAGAAACCCCTCCCAATAACTCATTAATCCCGTGACTTCTTTCATCTTCCGAGTCTACTATTTTATAAATATTTGAAGTAAAATCTGGAATGTCTGATCCATCATTAAATATCTCTATCCATCGATCATTATTATTGTTCGCAGAATAATTTACATTTTTTATCTGTAGTGCTAAAGACCTATTAAAAATAAAAATGGAAAAAATAACAAGAGAGAAGGAAAAGCTTAATATGTTTTTTATCTTCATGTCTTTTTGATAAAGATTAAACTATAAAAACTTTCTAAATATATTCTAATATTATCATAAATTTATATATAAAGTGTTTTCCTTAAATTTATCTTTTGAGGAAATATTTCTTGACATTTATCCTAAAAGATATTAGAATATAGCCTTAGTTCTTTTAAAATAAAAACCTTTTAAAAATTTTAGCGAATGAATATTGAAATTCTATTACACGCCCTTATTTTTATTGTCTTAATAGACGGAATAAAAATATTGATTGAAACCTGTTATCCCTATAAAAAACAAAGAAGGTTTTCTGGGGAAAACAACAAAGTTACGGCTATTATAGCCGCCTACAACGAAGAGAATGTTATTATAAATACTATAACCTCTCTGAGTAAAATCCTACCCCTAGAAAACATTATTGTTGTAGATGATGGGAGTAAAGACGGAACTAGTCAAAAAATAAAAGACTTAGCCCCGGGTTGTACTTTAATCACCACAAAAAATAGAGGTAAGGTAAATGCTCTACACACTGGTCTAGAAAAAGTAAAAACTCCTTATGTTTTATTGCTAGACGCTGATATTTTGCTGCCTTCTAATTTTATAATCCCAACGGATGCCTTAAAAGATGGAGAAGCAACAGCAGTGTCATTTAACATAATGCCCATAATTCAAAAGAGAAGTTTTTGGACTAAACTCTGCTCTTCCTTCCAAATGCATGAATATATGAAATCTATGCAAATAGGAAGAAGATTTGCTGACAAAAGCAAATCTGTTCATTGTATTAGTGGAGCAGCCGGACTTTTTATGACAAAAAGATTGAGAGAATTATCTCAACAACACACTACCATTTTCCCTGGCGAAGATTTGGAAAGAACTCTGCTGGAACTAACCTCTGACGGAAAAGTAATTTTCTCAGAGAGTACTGTCTTTACAGAAGTTCCTTACACTTTCAGAGATTTAGCTCGTCAGAGAATTATAGGTTGGTGGCCGGGATTGTGGAGGAATATCCTCCTTTTCTTAAAGCTAATCTTTAAGAAAAAATCTTCGGCAACTCTTAGGTATGAACTGCTTTATGAAATATTTAGTCTTTTGACTAGTCCTTTGAGGATTATTTCATTGATCGGTTTGATAATTTTTAAACAATGGCAAATCTTGCTATTGATTTTCTTTTTTTATCTTTTCTTAGAAATTGTGAGTTACATAAAAATTAGAAAGATAAAAGGAAAGAGGTATCTCAAACTAAATGGACTGGTAATAGGTTCATACAATTTCTATTCAATTTTTCAAACATTTACTCTATTCTTTGCTTTTTTTGTTTTTGTAAAAAAACAATTCTTTAGCAATGAATGGCGTAAATTGGCAACTATCTTTATAGCTTTCCTGACTTCCACGATATTTGGAACTGGAAAAGCTCAAGAACAGAAAAAAGATTGGTCTGCAAATGTTCGGTATAGTTATTTAACCGATGTATCAAAAGATAGAACTTTTCATAATATTGAAAGTTATTTAAGTTATAAAAACTTTTATACAACTTTAAATACTTCACCCTATTATGGAATAAATCTGGGAGCCTATATAAAATCCTTCACGGTAGATACTAGGTATAACTGGAAGGCAAACACTTGGCTATTTAGATTAAGGTATGATTATTGGGCAAAAAATAACTGGGTACCGTACTTGGCTGGCTCTTATGGGGTTTCTCCGTATAGCCAGGAAAAAACTGATTCAGCTTTCCCTACTTTAGAAGTGGGCTTAAATAAATATTTGGCTGATGATCTCTCAAGAATCGGAATAGGAGTTAGTAAAGAGTTTGGGCGATTGCATGGAACGACTTTTCAAGCAAAAGTAAAGCTCGTAAAAAATAAGTTCTGGACAGATTTTGGAGCGTCTATAAATAATTTTGGACATCCAGGAGGATATTTGGATGTAGGCTATGGCATAGTCTATATCCACGGAAGTTATTACGACCATTTCGACTTTAACAATTTTGCCCGAACCTCTCTTGGAGCGGGAATTAAACTAAAATTTTAAACCAAAGACCACTATTGTAAAGTAGTGGTCTTTTTTTAATTCATTTTATTTAATAAAATTCTTAGATTAGAAATAAAAAAAGACCCGTCCTTTCGGGTCTTGTTATTTAGTTTAAATCTTCTTTTCCAGCAAAACCAAATTGCACAGCAATTCGCTGTACAGCCAAGCTTTCTGGAAAACTTCCTTTTGGCGAATCATCCAAAGCGTCGATTAGGAGAGACAAAGTGCAAGCTTTTGTTACCTTACAAAAGGCATACCATTCCCACACCTCAAAAGCTTCAAGGTACTCAGAATCTGTCCCTGAAGATAATTCACAAATCTTTTTTGCGGAAGACAGGTTCGGATACTTATTTAATGCACCATTATTCAAAAGTTTACTCTTTTGCGAATTCCGAACTTGATCCTTTTTTGGATTACGCAAGATTTCTTTTATTCTTTCCTCCGACATTTTTGTTTCTACGGCCATTTTGGCCAGTTTAAAACTTTTCCTTTTTGCTTTTTCAATCGTTTCCACTTTGCTCAAAATTTATAAATTTTAATTAAAAAGTACATTTCTATAAATATAACAAATCTATTATTTTTGTAAATAAGCATACGACTAACTACAAAACTTTACTTATTATTCAAATGATCCTTCTTTTTAAAATTACTAAAATTTAAATAATTAAGCCCAAAATTAAAACTAGCCAAAACTAAAGCTGTGCCAATACCAACATAGAGTATAGCGATAAAGTTAGTAGGCGCAAGATTAAAAGCTCGGAGACTAATTCCTAAAGTCATCATAAAAACCATGATAATAAATGACTTGAGATCAAAAAAGTTCCAGAAATATTGCTTTTCCGTAAAATACCCTTTAATTCTGATTGTATGTTTGGTGACTAAATTTTTAAAAATAGCAAACCAAAAAATACAAAATATTAAAACTGAAAATAAAACATTTACAATAGATAGATTATCTTTGTAAGCGATAACACCTATCCTAGTAACACTGAAACCGGCTATTAACCAAACTATGCTAGCGATTAATAGCAATAACCTGTTATTAATTTTAAGAGCATTATTTTTTGCTTTCATAAAAATTGAATTAAAATGAACAATGGATTTTAATTTACCACAAATTTAAGAAAAAATAAAAGTTTTTGTAACCTAATTCACCAAAGAAAAATATATAATGCTCCGTGGGCAGGGATCGAACCTGCGACCAATTGGTTAACAGCCAACTGCTCTACCGCTGAGCTACCACGGAATATTTAATATTCAGAATTCTCAAAAATTATAATGTTTTTTTGAATATAAAATTTTGAGCTACACGGAATATTTTAATAGAATATTTTGAAAGATAAAATACAATATTTTTAAATATAAGATTTTGAACTATACAAAATATCCTGAACATTACTATTTGGAAAAGGTAAGGCCTTATTTCTAAATAGTTAGAATATTATAGCAAAAAAATATATTGTTTGCAAAATGATTTTATTGATTACTTTTCTTAGTTTTAAAGATGTCAAAGGTTGAAATAAATAGAGCTACAGCTAAAACCACAAAAGACAAGTCTTTTAAAACGCTAGGAATAGCTATAAGCCAGGCAACCAAAATCATTAAAACCGCAATTAATCTTTGAAAAAAGTTTTTTGACATAGTTTCATTATTATAACAAAAGATTTATTGTTGTAAAATCTTTATAAGATTATCTAGAATCTACAACAATTACAAACTCCCCTCTCACTTTATCTTTATTGTCTTCAAAATATTTCTTGACTTCATCAATATCACCCCTGACTACTTCTTCATAAATTTTAGTAAGCTCTCTAGCGACTACTATTTGTCTTTTTTTATCTAAAAACTTTTCTAAACTTTCTAGACACTTTTCAACTCTATGTACTGATTCATAAAAAACTGAAATCCTTTTACTTTCAGCGATTTCTTTAAATATAGTCTCTCGTCCTTTTTTGTGTGGGAGAAATCCATAAAAAATAAATTCTCCTCCGGTAAAGCCAGAGAGAGCTAAAGCTGAAGTGAGAGCTGTTGGTCCTGGAATAACTTTCAAATTTACCTCCAAACCTTTCTCTTTAGCTTCGTAAATTTTTTGTATAAGCAAACTTCCTGGATCAGAAATTGTCGGCATACCAGCATCAGACACCAAAGCTAAATTTTGACCCTTTTCAAGCATGCGAATAATCTCGTCTATTTTACTCAAGCGAGAATTGGCAAAATAATTGGTACATTTAGTCTCCACATTAAAATGTTTTAAAAGTTTTTGGGTGTTGGACACATCTTCACAAAGTATAAGATCAACTTCTTTTAAGGTTTGTACAGCCCGAAAACTCATATCTTCCAAATTCCCTATTGGGGTGCCGACTATATAAAATGTAGAATTCATAATTTTTCTATTATACAAAATTAAAATCTCTTTACAACTTTCCTATGTAAACCAGCTGGAAAATGCACTAAAACCTCATAAGGAATAGTGTTGATTTTTTTAGCGATATTCACGACTGAATTTTCATCTTCCTCTTTTCCACTCACCACCACAACTGGCTCCCCTGTATTTATTTCTTCATATTTAGAAATGTCTACCATTGTCATATTCATACTCACTCTACCTATAATATTTGCAAAAATATTTTTTATTTTAAAAATACCTAAATTTGAAAGTCTTCTGTCTACCCCTTCAAAATATCCTACTGGAATAGTCGCTATTTGCCCGTCATCTTCAAAAGTGAAAGTTTTGTTGTAGCCCACACTTTCCCCGGCTTTGACTTTTCTTATACTACTTACAATTGTCCTCATTTCTAAAGCTGGCTTCAAATTTAATTTTTTATTATTGGTGACATTAATGCCGTAAAGTCCAATACCTAATCTTACTAAGTTTGTAAAATCTTTATCCATCATCTCTACTCCAGAAGTAGCTGACAAGTGAAAATATTTTATATTTGAAAAAGTATTTTTAAAAATAGTTTCCACCTTTTTCCATTCTGCAATTTGTTTATGAGTAAAAGTCGGGTCAGCGTTATCAGCATCAGCTAAATGAGAACAAACTCCTTCTAAAATAAGTTTTGGGTTTTTTTTAAAAAGATTTTTTAATTCTTCTATCTCTTCCATCAAAATCCCCTGCCTTCTCATACCAGTATCCACTTTTAAATGCACTTTGGTCTCTTTAGAGATATTTTGAGAAAGATTTTTTAATTCTTCTAAACTCACTATAGTAAAAATAAAATCTTTTGCATTATAATTTTGAATATTATTTAAGAGGGTGTAACCAATAATCAAAATTGGAGTCTTTATGTGATGATGTCTTAAAAATCTAGCTTCATACAAAGAGTCAACTACAAAAAACGGGAGATTTTTCTTGTCCAAAATTTTTGCAACTTCCACCAGACCATGACCATAAGCGTTACTCTTTAAAACTGGAGCAAAAAGAAAATCCGGATAAGCTTTCTCATATTCAGAAAGGTTGTGAAGAATATTTTCTTTAGAAATCAATACTTCTACTATATGTTGATACTTGGAAAAATGTCTTTTTATTTTTCTTAAAAAATCTAGTAACTTCATTTTTATGATTTTATCATAAAATCATAAACTTGCATTTTTTCTAAAAAATTGTAGAATAACGAAGATAGAAAATGTTCTTTAATTTTTAAATTATACAGAAATGGCAAAGAAAAAAGAGAAAGGAAAGAAAAGTGGCGAAAAGAAAAAAGTAACCGTAATAAATGTTGTAGTCCTACAGAAAAAAGAAAAACTGGGTTTAGAAGACTTAAATAAGTTTGATTTAAAAATTCAACCTGGTGACAGTTTTAGTAATCATGCTATAACTGAGCAATTAACACTTGCTGACGAATCCGTAGATCCTCAAATCATTGAATTTGAAGGTAAAAAAACTACAGTATTGAATTGTACTCCAGAAATGGCTAGACGTGTAGCCAAAGAAATTAAAGGAGACAATAGGCACAACTATCTTATTTTTTACAAGGAAAAAGGA
This sequence comes from uncultured Candidatus Saccharibacteria bacterium, assembly GCA_964577625.1. GTDB lineage: Bacteria > Patescibacteriota > Minisyncoccia > Phycocordibacterales > UBA5272 > UBA5272. Next base: position 5,959 of record CAZNZP010000009.1, on the reverse strand, counting down.
AACAAAGAAGATCCTTGGAAAGACTTGTCAAAAATCTTATAAAAGCTGATTGAAAAATCGGCTTTTCTTTTTGGTTAAAATTGGTGCGCGATCCTGGGCTCGAACCAGGGACCTTTCGAGTATCAGTCGAATGCTCTAGCCAGCTGAGCTAATCGCGCAATCTAAAAGGATGAAAACATTTTAACATAAAATAAACTTCAAAACAATAGAACCTAAAACAAATTATGGCTTACAGGTATAAGGATTTTTAATTCTTTTCAAAAGAAAATAATTGCTAATATTTAAAGCTATTATCCCTAAATAACCAAATTCTACTCCATGCATTGGGAAAAAACTAACTAAAGAAGAAAGTCCGAAAAAAGAAAGTATAGAAATAAGAAGTCCTATTCCACAACTAGCACAAGAAAGTCCTAAAACAGAAACAAATATCCAAAGCAAACTCCAAATGTTTTTACCTGGCTCAAGTTTTTTAGTTTGTTTAAACAAAATATACATTAGTAAAAAAAAGAAAGAAATGGAAAGAATAAATAAGATTACCAAAAGTAGCATGGAAAACATTTTTATATCACTCACATCTAAAAAAGCTTTTATAGAAAAATTTAATTTTTCACTAAAATCAAATACTGGTATTTGCCAAACCGAAACTATACTTTTTAAATTCTTAAAAAATAAATAGAAAAAAGAAGAGATTAAAATAAAAATCCCAAAAACCTTCCAATATTTTTTACTATTTATAATTTCTTTTAAAGTCATAAACTTTTATAATCCTTCTACTTCTGTAAACGGCACTAACCCTTCCAAGGATTTTATCATGGCATCTTCTTTCATATCAATCATACCCTTTTTCCTAGCCGCTTCCCAAATATCATCTTCAGATTTTCTAGCTAAAATTAAGTTCTCAATTTCGTGATCTACTTCAAGCATCTCAAAAGCAGGCATTCTTCCTTTTAGTCCTGAAGGATTGGTAGAGGTTGGCACAGCGTTGTAAGGATTCCCTTCCAGTGGTAATCTCTTTTTAAATTCTTCTGGTAAATCTTTAAATTTATTATCAATGAGAGCTCTTACTCCTGGATCAATGACTTCTTCTCCAGCACCCTTATCTATAGTTCTCACCAATCTTTGCGCAATAGCTAAATTAAGAGTCGGTGCAATCAAATAAGGATCAATACCCATATCTAAAAGACGTGTAGTCACCCCAATTGCATTATTGGTGTGAATAGTAGAGAATACCAAGTGTCCGGTAAGAGCTGCTTGAATAGCTAGTTGAGCAGTTTCTGCATCACGAATCTCTCCCACCATAATCACGTCTGGGTCCTGACGAAGAATAGAACGAAGTCCATTCGCAAAAGTATAACCAATTTCTGGAAAGATTTGAGATTGACTCATACTTGGAATATTATATTCAATTGGATCTTCCAAGGAAACCACATTTCTTTTTTCCCTATCAATTTCGTTCAACATAGAGTAAAGAGTGGTGGTTTTTCCTGAACCAGTTGGCCCAGAAATGAGAACGATACCATAAGGTTTAGATAAAGCTCTACGAATTTGTATGAGATGATCTTTTGAAAAACCGATATCTTCAATTTTCTTTACTCCTCTATAGCTATCCAAAATTCTCAACACTACCTTTTCTCCATAATATGACGGGAAAGTGGAAACACGAAAGTCAATCTTATGTCCATCATATCTCACAGAGAATCTTCCGTCTTGCGGCTTTCTTTTTTCATCCAATTTAAGTCCACACAAAATCTTTACTCTAGCTGCTAAAGCAGAGTGTCTAGCTAAAGGTATGTTAAATTTAGTAGCTAATACTCCATCTACACGAGTACGAATTCTTACCCTATCGCCTACATTTTCAATGTGAATATCTGAAGCTAAACTCATAATAGAGTTTTTTAGAATAATATTTACCATTTTCACCATTGGTATAGAATCCAATAAAGACTCTAAAAGAGTATCATCTTCATCTGTAATATCTATAATATCTTCTCTAATTTCACTACTGTCTCCTCTTTTACGTGCATACTGAGGAACTATATCTATACCATCAGGTGAATACCCTACGAATCTTCTCTTAAATTCCCCTAAAGAAATCAAATAAATTTTGTAAGCTACTCCGGCAGAAGTTAAAATGAATTGTAATGCATCAAGTACGTTTTTTCTTTCTGGATCAACTACACCGATTAAAACTTCGTCTTCAATAGTTTTGTGTTGAATAAAATCTTTTTCTTGTTTAGCTTCTTCAAATCTTTCTATAACTTTCTCATCTGTCTTATCATCAATAATTCTTAAACCTAAAGGTACAGCTAAATATCTTTCAGATTTATCTTTATCAAAAAGAGTATATAAATCCTTACTTGCTAATTCTCTACTACCATCGTAAACAGGTATACCGTAAATAGCATTTCTAGCTGTAAGCACAGCCGCCTCTGGAACATTATGTTCAGACAAAATCTCATCCAACGGAGCAGAAGAAGACTTCATTTCCTCCTCAATAGCTCTCGCCTCTAATTCAGAGATAACATTTTGCGAAACTAAAAGATTTAATAGAATCATATAATACTAACATTATAACATTAGTGTTAATTAAAAAAACTTTTTATGTTGATAATTCTGTTTTATGGGAGAAATGGATTACTTCTTCCTACACGTTCACTAGGCTCTATTTGAATTGTAAAATCCTGCGACTCTAAAAGCATCTTATTATCAATATTAGTACTAAAAGAAACTCCTTCTTTATTAAGAATATCTACTAATCTACCTAGTTTGGTAGCATTCACATAACTATCTCCGGCCGTACTTAAAATAGTCTCATCACTAACAAAAAATCCTTTATATATAAAATATCCTACAACTAAAATAATAATTGGAATAAGAGTTTTAGCATTTACATTTTTAGTCATTTTCATAAATTTAATTTTGTTGTTTCTTTAAATAATAAGTTTCGACTGTTATATTATATTTAAGTGAAGTACCAGCTCTAGTGTCTCTGGAAGAAGTGAAGTCTAAATTGGTAATATTAAAAATCTTTTCAGAGTTTTCTAAATTCTTAAGGAAAGATTTAAGTTGGCTATAAGTCCCCTCCACTGTAAAAGAAATAGCAATTGTGTTGTAACTCTTATTAGAACCGATAGAATCTCCGTCATCAATATATCTTGGGGAAGTTAATCTAAGATTAGATTCTGGTCTTTCAGCGATTCTAGATAATTCATAAATAGCTAAAATAGGATCTGAAGCGGAAGGTAAAACATTACTTAACTTATCTATTGGTAAAGTATTCAACGCTTGCATATAGTCAGTATTAGTCCTAACAACTTTCTGATTATAAGAATCGGCCACCGCTAAAGCAGCTGTATAATCTTTTTTGTCAGTCAAGAGTTGAGAAATACTTCTTTTCGGAGTGAAAAACGTACCATTGCCAGTATATAAAGCATAAATAATAAAATAAAATATTCCAAAAGCCGCTACCAAAAGTAAGAAATTTACATATATTTTATTTTTTAATTTTTTGTTAGGCATAAAATTATTTTAACATTTAATTAATTATTTGTGCTTGTCGCAACATTAGGATTTGTTTCTGTATTATCTGTATCTAATTCTACCGATTGAGTAGTAGTTGCTACTAGAGTTGTAGTAGTAGCTGTATTGTTAACTTCTCTTTGGAATAAAGGTCCTGTACTATCTGGAAGATTTTCTGTATTATTAGTCATTAATGAGTTATTAATATATTTGATATATGCAGCCGTAGAGACATCAGTATCAAAAGTTACACTGAATATAACATTTCCAAACTCATCTAAAGTCATATTGCTCATTTTGAGATTATGAATATTAGGATTATTTCTAAAATTATTCATCTGCCTATAAAGAGCTGGATAATTGATCGCTACTCCAGATAAGGACACCGAACCAGAATTATCTTCATTGGATTTCCTAAATCCAAAATTATTAAAGTAAACATAACTATCTATACTAGATTCTGTTAAAGATTCTATTAGGGGAAATAACATACTAGAAATAAAAATCTTTCCATCATAGACAGAGTTAACCAACTTTAATCTTTGAGAGAGATTTCTTATCTCTGGCATATTGGTTTCTAGCTGAGTAAGTTGAGGGGTTGTGTCATAAAAGTTAAGTTGTTCTTTTTTTGTTTCCACTTGTTTCTTAAGAAGCTCAGCATAAATAAATGCTATCACTGTCAAAACTGACACTATAATTAAAATTATAATTAAAAAAGAACGCACATAGTCTTTTTTGGGTTTATTTTCTCCACTACTAACAGGTGCTACAAACTGATTAAAGACACCTTTTTTGATTGTGCCGTCCTCTGCTTTGTCTACTTGTATTGTGTTTGTTTTATTAAACATAAAATTATATATAATCTCTTAATGCCAATCCGGCAGCCACTGCATACTTGTCATCCTCCTCCAATAATACTTCTTTTAAATTTTCTGGTAAAACTACTGCTGAAAAAGGATCAAGCAAGATGACATCTTTCTTTAAAAATTCAGAGAGTATATCTTTAATTCCTTTCTGAAGAGCTCCTCCTCCACTCAAAACAACTCTCTCTATTATTATATTATACTTTCTTTCATAATTAAGTAAAAGATGCCTTATTTCATCAAAAAGTGGAAAACTCGCTAATCCCATAACTTCAGCTAAATGTGGTGAAGAGTCATCACCAAGATAACCAAACACCCTTTTTGCTCCTTCAGCTACATCCATAGAAAGTCCTAAAACTTTAGAAATTTGAGTAGTATTATCATAGGACCCTTTTCTAATAAGATTGGTGTCTCTAACTACATTCTGATGAAGTAAGCTAGCAAAAGAATATCTACCACCAATATCCACACAAAGCATTGGCTTCATATCTTTGAAACTTTCTGCTACCACTCTAGCTTGAGAAAGACTTTCTATTTCAAAAGAGAAATCTTTAAAACCTAATTTTTTTGCATATCTATTATATAAATTAAAAGTTTCATTTTTAACTGCGGCTATCACAATAGTATCTTCCTTATTTTCTGTTCTAAAATTTACTTCTGTTCTCCAATAATTCAACTGTACTTCAGAAACTGGTATTGGTAAATATTTTCTAGCTTCAATCGGTATAAGACTATTCAATTCTGCATCTGAAACTTTTGGAATAGTAATGGAAGTAATAAAACAATCTTGCATTGGGATAGCAAAAACTCCTTTTGTTGCTGTGATTTTCGCAGCTGTAAAAAGATCTCTAACTGCAGCTATAGTCTTATCTTCACCTAAATTAGCCAATGAGCCAGGTGGAAGAGCGTCGTAGGCAGCCATTTCTAATTCCCCATAAGTTTCAAGATGAATCTGATTAGGATCTTTTTTAATTTGCAAAACCTTAATAGCGTAAGTGCCTATATCAATACCTACACAACTTTCTATAACATCTTTTTTACTTTTTGCTTTAGGTTTTTGCTTTTTTGCTTTTTCATTTTTAGTTTGAGAAACTACCATAGCTATAGATAGTATAATTATAGCATGCAAAATTATCTAAAATCTCTGAAAAATAAACTTTTAGATGTGTTTTTTACTGGAGTTTGTTTTGGTTGTGAAAAAGGAGGAAAAATGCTTTGTGAAACTTGTATAGAACGAATTTTGAATGATAATAAAGGAAGGAAACATAATTTAGAAAAGATAAGTTGGGTACATATTAGTTTAAATTATGAAAACAACACCCTTCGGAAAATTTTTCACTCTTTGAAATTTCACCACAACAAATCTTCTAGTAAAAGTTTAGCCCTATTGGTAGAAGAAGATTTTTTAAATTATTTAGAAAAAATTATTTCTGAAACTAATTCCAATTTTGAAGATTTGGTATTTATCCCCATTCCCCTATCTAAAAAAAGATTTATAGAAAGAGATTATAATCAAAGTGAAATCTTAATAAAAGAAATTTTAAAATTACTTGCTAACCAAGCTTTGGCATCATTCA
>CAZNZP010000008.1:0-17281 GCA_964577625.1 uncultured Candidatus Saccharibacteria bacterium | reverse complement strand
AAAAATGAAAAAGAAAAACAGGACAGAAAAAATACCTTAGAAGACAATCAAAAACGTTACGAAAAGACTAAAAAAGTAAAAGAATCTATAGAAAAGAGAGAGGAAGAAATAAAAGAAGAATCAGAAGATGTAAAAAGAAAAAGACTTGCTATCTCTTCAGCTTTTAAAAGTGTTATTGGGCAAATTAAAGATGAATATGAAAAAGTAAAAGAAGATCCTGACAGCTTGTTTAGTCATTTCTTTTTGAAAGATGAAGAGGGTAAACCTACTAAAAATTTAGATAAAAAGAAAGTGATAGAGCTAGACGAAATACAAAAAGAAATTCCAGAATTGAAAAGTACTAAAGAAAAAAGAAAAACTCTAAAGAGTCAAAAAGAAAAATTATCTAAAACCAAAGATAAATTAGAAGATCAAGAGAAAGAGCTTTATCCGAAAACAAAAGAGGCACTTAATAACAAATATATAGAAAAACAAAGCTATTTAGATGACATGATAGATGATGTTAAAGGTGGTACATACGTCTATCCTCCTTTTAAAAATTCACAAAAACTCTTTAAAGAAGAACCTGAGCAAATTGAAAATGTAAAAGAATTAATCAAAGAAAAAATATCTAAAGAATTTGAAGATAATAGAGAATGGTATAATTCTCCTGATGCTAGAAAAGAAGAAAAAGAAGCAGCTTTGAAAAAATATACAGATTATGCAGAAGAGCTTGTTCAGGAGTATGCAGCAAAACAATTTGATAATCATATTGATATAAGAAAAGTCCAACAAGTTTATAATAAAGAAAACATTCTAAAAACGTTAAACCAGAATGGTTGGGAGGGAGTGTCTATGGATAGAGTAGAATACGAGCTAAATAATTTAGAAAAAGATTTTGAAAAATATAAAAACATACTCTCCGAACTAAAGTGGAAAGAGGGTGGATGGGATAGAAATGAGGTCAATTTGAAACAAAATATTTCTTTTAGTAAAAGTTACGGATCTTTCCCTATAGGGTCAGAAGCTATATCAAAAAAAGAAAGTATTAATAAGCATCTTATGAAGCTTAGTGCGGAGCTTGATAAAAAAGAAAGAGAGTTAGAAGAATTAAGTAAGAAAAATCCATTTTTTGGAAAAACTGCACATCAGAAAAAAATATCTGAAGCTAAAGAAGTGTTAGAAAATCTTAAAAAAGATTACAAAGAAAGCAGTAGGAATATTACAAAAGAAAGCAATAATTATTTGACAGAAAATAAAGATTTTAAAGTCTTAAAGGATATTAATAAATATTTGGAAGAAAATTTAGATAAAGATTTTATGGCTGGGATACGTGCGAATTTTATTGTAAAAGAAGATGCTGGTCAACAGATTACTTTAGAAGATTATATAAATAGACTTAAAAAAGCTTTAGTTGAAGCAGGAAAGAAACTTGATAAGAAAAAAGAAGATCTAAAAGAGTTAATTGAAGTCTTTGAGGTTTATAAAGAAAATGAGGAGAAATCTGGGTTAAAAGATTTAGAACAAAAATTAAAAAAGCATTTTTCAGAAAAATAGATAACAAAAACACCCTACTGATTAGTGGGGTGTTTTTTAAAGTTTTCTGTGTTATTATTCTATTTATAATTTATGTCTAATATAAAATTAAAGACAGATTTAGTCACCATTAAGAACTTAAGAGAGTCGGGAAAGCGACTCGCTTTTGTGCTTAAAAAATTAGGAGAGGAGATAAAGGTGGGAATCACTTTAAAAGAGTTAGATGATTTGGCTTACAAACTAATTACAGAATCTGAAAAAGGAAAAAGAGATAAAGACAAACCTTCACTTTTAAATTTCCAACCAGCTGGAGCTGATTATCCATATCCAGCCACTCTTTGTATTTCAGTAAATGATGAAGTGGCTCATGGTATACCAGGTGATTATAAATTAAAAGAAGGGGATGTAGTAGGAGTAGATACCTCTCTCAATCATAAAGGGATGATTACTGATCATGCTATTACTTTTCCTGTTGGTAAAATTTCTAAAAATGATGAGGAGCTTTTAAGGATTACTAAAGGCGCGCTTATGGCAGGCATTAAAGAAGCTGTCGCTGGAAATTATGTAAATGATATTTCTAAAGCTATTGAAAATTTTGTTTTGAAAGAAGAAAAAAAAATAGGTAAAAAATTGGGAGTTTTAAAAGTTCTCGCTGGACACGGAGTGGGGTATAAAGTTCACGAAGAACCACTTGTACCTAATTTTGATGATGGAGTTAGAGGTCCAAAGCTTGTACCTGGTATGGTGCTCGCTATAGAGCCGATGGTGAATCTTGGAAGTGATGAAGTTTATCTAGATGAAAATGGTTATACTTTTAAAACTATTGACGGTAAAAATTCTGCACACTTTGAACACACTATTTTAATCACTAAAGACAAACCAGAAATTTTGACAGTGATTTAATATTCAATAAAATTTTTGGAAATAATTTTTTAGACGAACCCCGCTTCGCGAAAGTCTAAAAAACTATTTCCTTCAATTTTATTTTTCAAATTTTAGATAAAATATCCAATTGAAAATATGTTTCTTTTTTGCTATGCTCTTAGCAGAATGTTCAATTTAAAAATTATATAAAGATGGAAATTAAAAAAAGATTTTTTGTGGTAGTTCACGCTTTAAGCTGTGAAAACTACGGTCCAGAAGCTTGGACCCATGTGAAAGAAAGTGCGAAGGTTGCTTTTGAAGAAGGTGTGGATGGGGTATTTTTAATTCCAGATTATGAGAAAGGTGATGCTATGGCTACAAGGTATGATATTGCCAAGTATGCTAATTTTTTAAATTCTGAGTATAAGGAAAAGGAATTCAAAATCGGAGTCAATTTTCTTTTGAGAAAAAATGAATACACTGATAATCTTTTGAAGAGTTTTCTTTCAGAATCGGATATTCAAATGCTACAAATGGATTACATTTCAGCTGGAATTTCCAAAGTGCAGTATCCGGAGACAGAAATTTTTGGATCTTTTGCTTTTAAATATTCTAAAATGGAAACCTTCAAAGGGGAAGACTTGAAGGTTGTTACTCGCTTAGCGGAAAGCTATTGCGATGTGCCCACGACTTCTGGTCCAGCTACAGGTTATGCTCCACCACTTGAAAAAGTGAAGGAAATAAGAAGTTATTTAAAGCCAACCACTCGCTTAGCGCTTGCTTCCGGAGTTTCAGTAGATTCGGTGAAAGCTTTTATGGATGTGGGAGCGACTGACTTTTTAGTCGCCACTTCTTTAATCAAAGAAGTGAGAGATAAAATGGATATTTTAGACCCATTAGCGGTGAGGCGAATAGCCAAAACCATTAAAAGTTACAATTAATTTCAAAAAAAGATTGAAAAAACGCAGACAAATGTTTGCGTTTTTTATTTGCCTAAAATTTGGTTTTTTGTTAAAATGCGGAGACATTATTAGTATAAGTTAGGTGTTAGTACCAGATGTCGCTGGGAAATTATGACACTCTAAAATGATAAGTTTATATGCGACGCCCAGTCAAAAATAGACATGTTGTCAAAGGTGATTTACGCCATGACGACAAAAACGTTTCAAAGTTTATCAATTATATAATGTTGAACGGCAAAAAAACTGTAGCTCAAAAAATTGTCTACAGCGCCTTTGATATTATAAAAAACAAAACAGGACAAGATGGTGTAGAAGTCTTCAATGAAGCTATTAAAAATACTTCTCCTATTGTAGAAGTAAAAAGTAAAAGAATTGGAGGGTCCAACTATCAAATTCCAGTGGAAGTGAGAGATACTAGAAGATTTCTTTTAGCTTCTCGTTGGATTATTGATGCTGCAAAAAGCGGAAAAGGAAAACCTATGCAAGAAAAACTTGCAGAGGAACTCATGCTTGCTGCAAACAATGAAGGTTCAGCAGTGAAGAAGAGAGAAGATGTTCACAAAATGGCAGAGTCTAATAAAGCTTTTGCTCACTTTGCTAGATAAGATTATTAGGAAAAATTTTTGGAAATAATTTTTTAGACAAACCCCGCTTCGTGAAAGTCTAAAAAATCACTTCCTTCAAATTTTTAATAAAATTAATTAATAAAAAATTAAATCAAAACTATGTCTAAAGATTACCCATTAAATAAAATTCGTAACTTTGGAGTTATCGCTCACATTGACGCTGGAAAAACGACCACTTCTGAAAGAATTCTTTTTTATACAGGAGTCTCACATAAAATTGGAGAAACTCATGAAGGAGAAGCTATTATGGATTGGATGGATCAAGAAAGAGAAAGAGGTATTACTATTACTTCTGCTGCTAATACAGCTTTCTGGAATCCATCATATATGCCAGCTAGCGACACTTCTAGAAAATGTAAGTTTAATATTATTGACACCCCAGGTCACATTGATTTCACAATTGAAGTAAAAAGATCACTTCGTGTCCTTGACGGTGCAGTTGTGGTTTTTGATTCGGTAGCTGGAGTAGAGCCACAATCTGAAACCAACTGGAGATATGCTAATGAGGCAAGTGTGCCGAGAATTTGTTTTATCAATAAGTTGGATAGAATGGGAGGTAATTACGATAAATCTTTTAAATCAATTTTAGATCGTCTTTCACCAAAAGCTGTAAGAATGCAAATCCCGATAGGAGAAGAAGAAAACTTTTCTGCGATTATCGATCTTTTAAATTTGAAATATGTAAAATTCGAAGGAGAGAAAGGGATGGATGTGGTTTATGACGATATTCCTGCAGAATATGAAGAGCAAGTAAAAGAAAGAAGAGCAGAAATGATTGAGAAAATTGTTGAGACTGACGAAGATATGATGACTCAATATTTAGAAGGAAAAGAATTTACAGTTGACGAATTGAAGGCGACAATTAGAAAAGCTGTTATTGCTAACGAGCTTTTCCCGGTTTATTGTGGTTCAGCTTTAAAGAATAAAGGAGTACAATTAGTACTTGACGCGGTAGTAGATTATCTTCCATCACCTCTTGATATTGCAAAACCAGTAGGAATTGATCCTAGAACTGGAGAAAAAGTAGAAATGGAAGTTTCTGATACAGCACCTCTTTCAGCTCTTGCTTTCAAACTCGCAGCTGATCCGTTTGTCGGACAACTTATTTTTATCCGTGTTTATTCTGGAACTTTAACAGCTGGAAGCTATGTATACAATGCTACCAAAGATAAAAAAGAAAGAGTGGGAAGAATTCTTCGTATGCATGCGAATGATAGAGAAGAATTGAAAGAAGTTGGAGCTGGAGATATTGCAGCAGCAGTAGGATTAAAAGATACTGTGACTTCAGACACTCTTTGTGATGAATCACATCCAGTAATTTTGGAAAAGATTATCGCTCCAGAGCCGGTAATCTCTATGCGTATTGAACCAAAAACTAAAGCTGACCAAGAAAAGATGGGTATCGCTCTTTCAAGATTAGCAGCCGAAGACCCAACTTTTAGAGTTTCTACTGATCAAGAAACTTTAGAAACTATTATTTCAGGAATGGGTGAACTTCACTTGGATGTTTTAGTGGAAAGAATGAAAAGAGAATTTAATGTAGAAGCTTCTACTGGTAAACCACAAGTAGCTTATAAAGAAACTATTAAAGGTTCTGCTGATGGTGAAGGTAAATACATTAAACAATCCGGAGGTCGTGGACAATATGGACATGTGAAATTAAAAATTAAACCAATTGATTATTCTGTTAAGACTGAAGATCTTCCAAAGAATATTAAGAGAAGTGACAACTTTGAATTCATCAACTCTATTAAAGGTGGAGCTATTCCTCAAGAATATATTCCAGCAGTTGAAAAAGGTCTCCGAGAGACAATGGATAGAGGAACTCTTGCAGGATTTAAGATGGTAGATATTTCTTGTGAGATTTACGATGGATCATTCCACGAAGTAGACTCTTCTGAAATTGCCTTTAAGCTTGCAGCCGGTATGGCACTTCAAGATGCAGTAGCCAAAGCTAAACCTGTCATCCTTGAACCAATCATGAAAGTGGAAGTGATTACTCCAGACAAATTCTACGGAGACATTACTGGAAACCTTTCAAGTAAAAGAGGTCAAATTGAAGGAATGGACGAAAGGGGAATGGATAAAGTCATTAAATCTAAAGTTCCGCTTTCAGAAATGTTTGGCTACATGACCACACTTCGCTCTATGACTGAAGGACGTGCCTCATTTACAATGGAATTTTCACACTATGATGTAGTTCCAGCCAACATTGCTAAAGAAATTCAAGACGCAAGAAAGTAAATCTTATAATCTTTCAAAATATTTTTTAGATTAAAAATATAAAGTTTAAAAAGAAAAATCTTACATTTTTGATGTGAGGTTTTTCTTTTGCTATAATTAGAAAATAAAATATGACTTTTCCTCCGATTTTTGCTCTAGTAATATTTGGAATATTGGACTTTATTGAATTAGTTTTTGATATCACTGGTTTTGGGGCTCCAGTGGGAGTATTTTTGAGTTTTCTTTCAACCTTACTCTATTTCATTCAAGTCTTTATGAGATATGGTTGGAAAAAGATGGTAGAGAAACTTTTTAAATATAAAGGTATTCCTAAGAAAAAAGCCGCTAAAAAAGTTATGAAAGTTTTTGGAAATTCTTTCATACCTTTTGTCACCACTTGGGCGGTTTGGGATGATTATCAAGAAGAGAAAAGAGAAAAAGCTGGAAAAGGAGAAGGTGGTGAAGAGAGCGAAGAGAGTAAGAAATCTAAATTATTAAAAGGTGCTGCTTTAGCGGCAGCTACAGTAGCTACTGGTGGAACTGCTGGAGCAGCAGCGGCAGGAGCAAGAGTGGCAGCAGGTAGAGCAGCAGCCGGAGCGGGAGCTAGAACTTCAGCAACTAAAGGAGTAGCTGGTGATGTGGTGGGTGGTACTACCGCCGGAGCGGCTTCTAGGTCAAACGTTACTTCTCTTGTGACTAGAACTACAACTACTGATATGACTAGAGAAGTTGCGACTGAAACTACAGAAACAATTACAAAGAAAGAGGTTACTAAAAAAGCTGCAGGTAAACCTAAAGCAAAAGTCACCGATATTAATCCATGGATAAAAACTAAAACTAAAGTCGGTGGAAAAGAAGAAAAAACAATAGCTGAAGAAGTTTCAGGAATAAAGACTGGACTCTCTAGTCAAGAAGATTATACAGAAGGTCTTCCAGACTTTAGTCGTCCAGAAACTTATGATAATCTCTTAAGAGAAAGAGAGGAAAATAAAAAGAAAGATGAGCAAAAAAGAAAAGAAATTGAAGAGACTCGGCTCATTCAAAAACAAAGAGAAAAGGTAGAAGCTGAAAAAGTTTTTGATAGGGCATTTATTCGTAGATTTGGAACTCAAGCTTATGAAAGAATGGTGAGAGATAGAGAATTAAGAAAGGGAAAAGGTAGAAAAATACCAGGAAAAGACTCTGATAAATATAGAGAGTCTGCTTAAAAATAGAGTTAAGATAGCATTGACATAATCTTTTAATTGTGATATATTTCACTTATATTAATAAGTTGGAAAATTATTATTTAAAAAGTTATGAAAAATATTTTTACAAAAATAATCACAACTTTTATAGTGATAGCAATTTTAGCTATTGGTTTAAAAGTGAGTGATAATATACTAGCTAAAGCTAACGCATCTACAGATGCTATTTGTGGAGTAAACAACGGTTGGATTTGGAATGGTACACAATGTGTAAATACTTGTGATGTAAATCATCCTTGGGATCCTGTAAATAAAAGATGTTCAAATACTGGATACTATACTTCTTCTGGATATCAATATAATACAAACACTAGTTGTACCGCTTATGGTTCAAACTTTTATTTCAATGGATCTAGTTGTGTAGAAAAGACAGTAAGAGACAATGCAAATTATTATAGTAATCCTTACAATGGCTCAACTACTGTACCTGTTTATGGAAATTATAATTACAACTACAATTATAATTATAATTATTCAAATCAAACTCAATACCCAACTTATACCTACACTTATCCAAATACAAATTATTATGTAGATAATTATTATAAAGACTATTCAAGTACTCCTCGTGTGAATGAAAGTATTATTTATTACAATACTTACACCAATAATTACAATCCAAATGATGCCTATAATGCGATTTACTATGATAGTAGTTATTCTCCTAGAAAAAATATAGATTACTATATTTACACTATCACCACTACCACTTCTCAACCAAAAGGCACCCCGATTTATTTAGGTTCAAATTCTAAATATAATTATTACAATGACTACAATTATTCTAATTGGTATTCATATAGTTATGACTATAGATATGATTATAGATACGACTATAATTATTCTTACAACAATTACAATAGTTACAATAATAGCTGGTATTCAAATGGATACTACGATATTTACGGAAATTATAGATGGTAATTAATTTAAAAAGAACTTAAATTCTTTTGCCCCTCCGCCGCAGGCGGAGGGGCTTTCTTTTATTTTTTGTTATAATGTTTATATAATTTTATGTCTACAAGTAGTTTAGAAAATATTTCCAATTTTAATGAGCCGAAATTTTCTTCTCCAGAAGAGGAGATTAGATTTTTACAAGAAGAAATTAATCGTCGTCAAGAAATTTCTAAAAACTTTGAAGGAAGAATTACTAAAGAAGATAATGCGAGAGATGTGGTGCGAGAATATTTACAAAATACTCCCAAAAGCGTTTTGCCTCATGGTTATGAAGTTAAAAGTTTAGAACAGAAAAAACTTTTAGAAATTTTAAAACCAAAAGAAACAGATGAAAAAGTTACCGAGCTTGTTTCTATCATGCTTGATAAAGGTTTGCATTCTTCTATTAATTTGGTAAGAGATTTAAAAGATAAAGAAGTGAGTGATGATTTTCATAGATTTTTAATAAACTTTTTACTCACACCCTATGATGAAAAAATTGTGAGAGGGTTAGACAAAGCACATTGGAAAGCTCTGAATATGAGATTATACGAATTAGTTTTGCCAGAAAATACTCATGAAGAAGGTAAATCAGTTAGAGAGTTTATCATTTTTATGGAGCAATTTTATGCTGGTATGTTAGCCATTGCTAATGATGGTAGAAATAAAGACAATGATTATTATTCTTTAGAGATTGCTAAACCAAATGATTCCAACGAAATTTCTTTCTTCGTTTCTGTAGCTAAAGATAAAGCCGATCTTTTTGAAAAGACGATTTTTGCTCTTTTCCCAAACCTGATAGTTAAACACTCTACTGAAGATTATAATATTTTTTCTAATTCAGGATTTCCAGTAGCGGCTTATGCTACCACAGTCAAAACTCCAGCTCTGCCAATTCGTACTTATGAGAAAATAGAAGGCGATCCTATTTCACTCATTATGTCTGCTTTCACTAAGCTTCAAAGAAAAGGTGAAGCTGCTAGTATGCAAATTTTGGTTCGTCCAGCTGGAGAGGAATTCATAAAATATTACACTGCAATTTTGGAAGAGATGCGTAAAGGTGAAACTTTAAAAAGAATTATAGCTAGAGATTCTTTTGTAAAAGATTTTATGTTGACTTTGAAAGAAATGAGAAAGTCAGAAGAAGAATTAAAAAGAGATAAAGAAAAACCAAGAAAATTAGAAGATGAAAAAGCTTTAGAGCAAATTGCTTACAAATTAAGCTCTACTATAGTGGATACTAATATTCGTATTTTAGCTAACGCAGAAACTTTAGGAAGAGCCAAATCAATTTTGTCTGAAGTAGCTTCTACTTTTATGCAATATTCTGAAATGGATGGAAATTCTTTACAATTTAAAATGCTTGAAGGAAACAGATTAAATGAAGAGCTTAATAGTTATATTTATCGTCTTTGGAATCCCAGTGAATCTCTTCCATTAAATCTAAAAGAGCTAGCTACTCTTTATCATGTGCCGGGCTATGTAAAAAATTTCTCTCAATTAAAAAAGACAGACGCTACTACAGCACCAGCTCCAGTGGATTTGCCACAAGAAGGGCTTTTTATCGGAGTAAATGAGTATCGTCACTTAAAGACAGATATTTATATTCCTGAAAAAGATAGATTGAGACATATGTATGTGATAGGGCAAACTGGTACTGGTAAATCTGTGATGTTGGTCAACTCTATCATTCAAGATATTCACGCAGGAAATGGGTGCTGTTTTATTGATCCACACGGAGAAGATATTTTGAAAATTTTAGGAAATATTCCAAGAGAAAGATGGGATGATGTGATTTATTTTGATCCGGCTGACACTGAGATGCCGCTCGGATTAAACATGCTTGAGTTTGATAGCGCTAGACCAGAGCAAAGAACTTTTGTGATCAACGAACTCTTTTCTATTTTCAAAAAACTTTTTGCCGAATCTTCTCCAGAATCTATGGGTCCAGCTTTTGAGCAATACTTCCGTAACTCTGCCGCTCTTGTGATGGAGCATCCAGAATCTGGATGTACTTTATTTGATATTTCTCGCGTACTTTCAGATGAAGATTATAGAAATTATAAATTAGCACATTCAAAAAATCCTATTATCAATCAATTCTTTAAAAATGCTTTAGCAACTACTGGGGAAAGTGGTTTTGAAAACTATGTTCCTTATATCACCAATAAGTTTGATATTTTTACTACAAATGAAGTTATGCGTCCAATCATTGGACAAGAGAGATCATCTTTTAGTATTCCAGATATTATGGATAATAAAAAAATTCTTTTAGTTAATCTTTCTAAAGGGCGACTTGGAGATATTAATGCTTATCTTATTGGTCTTATTTTGGTAGGAAAGTTTTTGATGGCTGCTCTTGGAAGAGAAGATTTAGATAATAAGCCGCCATTTTATCTTTACCTTGATGAGTTTCAAAATATCTCTACTCCATCTATTTCTGGTATTCTTTCTGAAGCAAGAAAGTATAAACTTTCTCTCAATTTAGCTCATCAATATATTGGACAACTCTCTGATAGTATCAAAGGTGCTGTCTTTGGAAATGTGGGTACAAAAATAGTGTTTAGAGTTTCAGAAGAAGACGCAAAGTTTTTGGAAGCAAGTCTTGCTCCCACTTTCACCGCAGCCGATATAATGAAAATAGAAAACTTGAATGCTTATGTAGCTCCCCTTATCAATGGTTATCCTCAAAAACCATTTAATATAAAAGAAGTATTTTTTGACAGGACTGGACCTTTCGCTCCAAAACCAGACAAGGAAGTCATTGATATTTTGAAAAGAATGTCCAAAGAGAGATATGGTAGACCACGGGCAGAAGTGGAAGCAGAGATTATGAAGAAATTTAGTTTTGAATAAAATAAAACGAGAGATTCTCTCGGTTTTATTTTTATAAATTATTATTTACTTGCTCTTTCTACATATTCACCAGTTTCTGTATTCACTACAATTTCTTCACCGGCTTCTATAAATAGGGGAGCGGTGACTTGCGCACCAGTTTCTAGGGTGACAAGTTTACCACTACCTGAAGAAGCTGTATTACCTTTCACATTTGGAGGAGCAGAGGTAACTTTGAAAGTGATTTTAATAGGCAAATCAATTCCAATAATAGATTCTTCGTCATCATCATTGGTATAAATTTTTGCATCTACCAAACTATTCTCTTTTAAAAATCTTGTTTGTGCACCAAGCACATCTGGAGCAATAGTAAATCTTTTGGAAGGATCATTTTCTTCACAAAACCAATACTCTCCTTTATTAGTATAAAGATATTTAACTGTTTTTTTAGAAATATCTGCTTCATCTACAGTTTCAGAAGCGTGAAAAGTCGCAGGGATGACTTTTCCATTTACAAGATTACGAAGCTTTACTTGATTTTGCGGTTTTCTTTGCTGAGTTCTCGCTACATGATATTCAAGCACTTCATAGGGCTCATTACTATAAATAATATATTTTCTTGGTTTGATTTCGTTGTATTCTAATTTTGCCATATATTTATTTTTCTATTTAAAATTAATAAATTAAAAGTATTTAATACGTTACAGAGTTTATCATAGAAGTGATTTTTATAAAAATAAATAAAATAAAAAGAGGGCAACAATCGTCGCCCCCCTATGTGTTCAGATTCGGGTTAATTTGTATGGAACTTTTACTCCCTAGCAGGTTTTTCATTTGTGGTTTTTAAATTGTCATAATCTAAACACTTTCACACCTAAAACTGAGATTAATTTAACATAATATTCAAAATAAAGCAAGAGTAAAATATTAACCCTCTTAACATAGAAAAGAACTATAAATAAAGCCAGATTTTGTAAACTTTTAACCTTGACAAACTATCTTTTTTTTGCTATAATGTAATCAGTTAAAAAATGTTCTCTATAAATAAAATATAAACAATAACAAATAAAAACCCTTACAGAATGAAGACAACAATTTTCAGACTATCGTTGGTACTAGTAGTATTAATGATAACGTTCGCTTCTTGCGAGAGAGACGTAATTTATGTTGAAAAACCTTTTATCTCAGAAAATAATGAAGGCGGTAGAGGTACAAGTGGAACAACGAATGGTAACACTGGTAACACTGGTAACACTGGTAACAATGCGACAGGAAAAAGTATGGATATTCAGCAGCCAGCTTTGACACCGCCGTTGAATCCCGGATTAATTAAAGCTAGTGAAATTAAATCCGCCGGCAATATCACTGTTGCTAATGGTTCACGCCAATACTTAAGAGTTGTGAATCTTGGATTTACCTTTACTGGAGCTGGTGCTTCAGCTGTGGATAGCTTATTTTACACTATTCGTGGCTATAAAGAAGTGGGAATAAAAGTCGTAGACAATAAGTTTGCGATTAATGGTATCAATTTACCAGCTAGCACTTTTACAGATGTGAAGTTGGATTACAAGATTAAACCTTCTATTCCATCAAACATTTCGGAAGGGTCTCAAATAACTCTTTCTTTAAGCAGTTTTTCAACCGATGAGACTGGAGTGACCAAACCCAATTCGGGCACTTTCCCGAATCCGATTAATTTGGACAAAGTTTCACTTATTCCAAATGATAATGGAGGAGATAATGGAAATGATAACGGAGATAATGGAGGTAATAACGACAACGACAATGGAAATGATAATGGCACTCAAGCCACAATCATTCAAACGGGATGGTTCTCTTATTTGAGAACTCCGGCTTTAGTAGCTGAAAAAAATACCGAGGCCGATGTTATGATTCATGTTATTCAACTTCAAATGACTGGACCTGGTCCAGCGAGAATTAGATCAATTAAATTCACGAATCCTTACAGCGCTTTTAACACAGTCGCAGGAAATGATTTTAAATTTATGAAAGACTGGGGATTTGATTTAAACGATCGCAACAGGATTAACTTTGAAGTGAATGTGACAAATCAAAACACTTTCACCGTAAATTTTCCAGTGAAAGACATTCCGGCTAACGGAATTTATCAAAGAATTAGTATTTTTGCTGGAGTGAAAAACTCTGGTAATAGATTTGATTCCGGAGCTTTCACACATGGCAAATTCGGATTGAAAATCACAAGTAAAAGTGATATTGATATCCGCGATTCAGCCGGAAACAAAATTGACCTTTCAAAAGTCAATGTCTGGTTGGACGGTACTGCTATTAATTAAAATTATTGTTTAATATTTATTTTAAATCGCTCTCATTATGAGAGCGATTTTTGTTTTGTATAAAAACTTCTAACCTTGACAAAAACCTTTATTTTTGCTATACTTTAGTCAGTTTAAAACGACTAAAGTGCTCTTTGTAAAAATCTTTAATGTTTTATCTGTTAAAATATTAAAGTGAATAAAAAGTTAAACAAAAAACAAAATACAGAAAGAAAAATAAATCAAAAAATAAATCAAAAAATAAATAAAAAAAATACAGTAATGAAAACAAAAAATCTTATTTATTTGTTGCTAGCAACGGTAGCTATGCTAGTAATTTTTCTCAACTGTTCATGTGACAGAGAGGAACCCGATGTGGTAGCGCCTAGCGCACCTTCCGGGCTTGTGGCAAGCACTTCTACCAATTCTGTGACTTTGTCCTGGACAGCTTCTACAGACAATGTGGGAGTATCGGGATATAAGATTTTCAGAAATGGTAATGAAGTTGGTAAAAGTGTAAGTACATCTTACACAGATTTGAATCTAACACCTTTTACGGCTTACTCTTATTTTGTAAAAGCGTTTGATGCTGTCGGAAATATTTCTAAACAGTCTCAGACAGTCGAAGCCAAGACTCTTGATGATTGTCCTACTTGCTCAAAGTGGCTTGTCGAGACGCCGACTTTTGTTTCACCAACCAATCTGAATGTGATTATCTCTGGTGAAAGTAAATCTGCTGGTACGCTTACTCTCAAAAATGCTGACAATCTGAATCACTCTGCCAATCTCACTCTCACTTTTAGTGGGGCAGGAGCTAGTGCGGTAGATTCTCTTGTTTACAAAGTAGAGAATACTTCTTTTCGCAAAAAAGTAGAAAATGGTGTTGTAGTTTTAGAGAAAGTTTCAGTGCCTACTAAAGGTTCTGTAGCTATAGAATTGACTTACAAAATAAAATCTCCTATTCCAAATGGTATAGCTGATCAAAGTCAAATCTCTTTAGCTCTCACCAGTCTAAGTACCGATGAAGCGGAAGTTGTTCAGCCAGGAAGTAAAGCTTTTCCTGCGATAGTGAATTTGGATAAAATAAAAGTCTATACTGCACAGATTAATCTTTCCAAAAGTTATGAAGCTTCAGCCAAAGCTGAAGATAAAATACTTTTTGGAAATTCTGTAGCTAAAGCTTTTGTTTTGGAAGTCGCTACACCTGGGACTATCCGCTTGGAAGTGATTGGTAAAATGAATGATGGGTCTTCAGCTATTAAATATTTTTGGATTAATGATAAAGATGATGCAGATTTTTATACTTCTGTTTCTACCTTAAACCCAATTTATCCGAAGACCACTTTTGATGGCAAGACTTATGTGGAAGTATCACTCAAGGCTGGCACCAATGTTATAGCTTTTAAAGCCAATTCTTTTTCTGGAAAAATTGCCGACGACTCAAAAGTTGGTCTCAAAGTGTCTGGCTCAGGATTTTCATTCTCTAATGATTCATATTCTGCCAATTCGTCGGCTGCCAATGTGGCAGCTAGGGTAAAGGTCTGGGCCTCATGGATGTACAATTTTTGGATTCCTGCCAAGACAATTGGCACAGATTTTGCTTTTTCTGATTGGAGACTAACTCCTTTAGACGAAAATGGAAATTATGACGGCAACTCTTATCCAAAGATTGAAAATATGGCAGTAGACACTAGATATTGGACTACGAATTATCCAAGTCTTATCTTTACAAAGACTGCAGATACTCCCCTTGGTTTTGGGGAAGATTTTAAAATGCTTGGAGTTATTTTTGGAAATAATATCAATGAGCAAGGTTTTGGCACAATTTTTGCTAAAGATTTAGCAAATAATATTGTCAAATATGAAAATAGTATTATTTATTTCTCTGGACCTGCCATTCAAACCGTTGGAAATCACAATTATGCTGGTATGGAGACTAGAGTTAATTTGTATAATACGGGTGGTCAAGAAATAAAGACAGTCGTAAGGGGTTTTGACCCATATCCAAAAGGCTGGAAGTTTACTGGTAATCCGGAGATTGAACTCTGGACTCACGCTGAGCAAAGTGCTTCTGTCAGAGTACAATAATTAATCTTTTAACTTTTTATTAAAACTGCTCAATTTGAGCGGTTTTTTTCTTAACATTCTCTTTTGACAAATATTTTTTAATGTATTATATTAGCCGAAGCTAAAAATAAGTATAAACATTTAAACCTTTTTATTATGTTCATTTTGAAAGAAGAAACCTTAATGGTTTGGTCGAGTGCATTGTATGCTCCCAAAAAAGAAACTTCAACAGACACTTTTGAAAATAAAAATCAAAAGCAAGAAGTGGAATTTTTTCCAGAGTGGATGCCGGCACTTGCTGAACCAAGCTTAAATTAACTTCAGTTACCAATCAAAAGGCGAGAGAAATCTCGTCTTTTATTATTTGACTATTTTTATAAATCCTGGTATATTTAAAATCAGAATGTGCTAACTATTTAGAATCGGGGACAGGAAGTATCTGAACACATGAACAATGAGTAGTGGAAAGACTATTAGCAGTGACAAAGATGATACCCATTGGACAAAAGTTGTTTCAAACGACAGGGGTATTTCTACCATGGTAGGTAAAAATGACGGAAGCGGAAAACATTGCAATTCTCACCGTAATTATGATGGTTCAATCCATGTTAAACATCGTGGAGAATGTAAGGTTTGTGATGATGAGAGAGGAAGTTCTGATTCCGGAGGTGGAAAATAAGATTTAAAAAGAGTGTACGCACACTCTTTTTATTTTTGAGGAAAATGATATAATTTTATTATGGTAGAAAAAATAGAAAAAGATTTAAAAGATAAATTAATAAAATCGGCCGAAGAAAACAAGCCTCTTTTCAGAGACCAGTTAGTATATGATTGTTATCTCTTATTCAAAATTTTAGAGAAAAATAAAGATGTAAAAGTAGCTGAAGCTTTTAAAGATTTTCTTTGGCAGAAATATGAATTTGCAAAAAAAACTTCTCCAGAAGGGGGTATAGCAGAAATTGTTGGTATAGAAGCTTCACTTTTGAATGTGGCAGAGTATTTTTATTTGCTTGCAGACAATGATAAGTCGGAAGAAAGTGAAAAACTTCTTAAAAATTTCCGAGAGAATGCTTTAGAGTTTTTTGAATCTTATGGAAAATTTTAAAAAATCTAAGTCTTTAGAAAATAAAAGTGAACTAGTAAGAGCTAAAGAAAAAGCTAAAATTATTGATAACTTGCCAATCCAAATCTTGGAGGGTCGTTCAATTTCTCTTTTAGAAATATCTTCTGATTATGATATAGAAGATTTTTACAATTTAGTTAATTCTAATGAAGATTTCTCTCATTTTGTTTCTAGAGGGTTTAAGAATAATCAAGATTTTGAAAGTTTTAAAGAAGAAATAGCTAAATGGTTTAATTCACGTACTAATTTTATATTTTTATGTAAACGAAAAACTGAAAACCTAGCTTCTTTCGGTGTTGTTATTTTGTATGATTTGAACACCTTAAAAGATGAGGTAAGTTTATCTGTCTTTTTGGAAGAAGAAAAAAGAAACTCTCAAATATTTTCACAAATATTTTTATTAATCTCAGATTTTATTTTTAATAAATTAGATATAGAAAGTGCTAAATTTGAGATTTATTCCGATAATGAATATATGTTGAATATGGTTAGAAAAAGAGAGAAATTCGGAGTAAAAGAAGAAGAAAGTTCCAGAAAAGATTTAAAGAAATTTACTCTATCCAAAAATGAAGGAAAACATCTACTTTTT
>CAZNZP010000007.1:0-17525 GCA_964577625.1 uncultured Candidatus Saccharibacteria bacterium | reverse complement strand
ATCTTTTAATGCCGCTTAACAAATAAGTTAAAGTAAATAAAACATGATTAATAATATTCAAAATTTATTTTCTAAATATAAAGAAAATTTAGTTTCAAAAAAAGATATTGAAAATCAGATTATTTATATAATAAAAGAAAATACTAATTTAAAATTAATTTCTAAAAATTTAAAAATAAGTTTAAAAAATAAAACTGTGAAAATTACAAATCTTAAATCTAGTTTAAGATTTGCTTTACAAAACAAAATAATAGAAGATAATATATCTTCTATTATTAAAGAAAGAACCGGATTTGAACTTGTTTAGTTTATAGGGATGGTAGTGGTAGGTATAATAAAATTATTATTTAAATCTGCAGGATTTGTTATATCTATAATAGTTGAGGAAGAGTTTATATCTGTACTTGTACCATTCATAGTATTAGTAAATGGACAAAAAGAACTTTGCATCCACAAATCAGAAGGAATTTTCCAGAGATTATATTGAGGGTCTCCTAAATCTAAAATAGAATAACTATAATTAATTCCATCCTCTGTATAACAATATAAACCCTTAACTGGAGGGTTGGTATTTTTAATAGCTAAATCTGCTGGTTGATAACCATCTTTAAAAGAAGAAGAGGTTTCATCTTTAATAGCGAAGCGCATAAATTCGCTCCACATTGGTACAGCCACCATTCCTGACATTCCTTTATTAATTTTAGTATTATCATTATTTCCCGCCCAAACACCTACAGCAATAGATGGGGAATATCCAATAGTCCAAGTATCTTTATATTCGTTTGTAGTACCAGTTTTAGCGGCTACAGCTTTACCTGGGAAATAAAGACCAGAACTATATCCATATAAAGGAGCTCTAGCATTATTATCAGAAAGAACACTGTTTATATATCCAGCTACAAAACTTGGAATTACACTAGCATTGTTTTGTTTATATTCTTCCAAAGTATTACCATCAATATCTGTAATAGAAAGAATGAAAGCTGGAGGATTATATATTCCACCATTTGCAAAAACTCCATAAGCGTTAGTAAGTTGTAATAAAGAAGTTTCTCCAGATCCAAGCACTAAAGAAAGTCCATAGTTACCGTTTATATTTAAAGTGGTAATACCAAGTTTTTGAGCGGTAGAGATAGCATTTTTAACTCCAACCAAATACAAAGTTTTAACAGCTGGAATATTTAAGGATTGTGCCAAAGCTTCTCTTATGGTCACAGGACCTCTAAATTCTCCATCATAGTTGCTTGGAGTATAACAACTACTAGAATTGTATCCAGCTAAAGGTGTACCGTCATAAGAACAGGTGGTACTAAATTGGGTAGGTACATCAAAGAGTACAGTTTCAGGAGTGTATCCCTCCATAAAAGCTGTAGCATAAACAATTGGCTTAAAAGCAGAGCCTGGTTGTCTAGGAGCTGTGGCGACATTAAAGTTTCCAGGAATAGCGTCTACTTCAAAATAATCTCTAGAGCCCACCATAGTCAAAATTTGACCTGTTCTAGGGTCTATAGCTACCAAAGCAGCATTAGTCGCATTATATTTTTTTGCGTTCTCTAAAGCGTATTTATTGACTATGGTTTCTGCTTCAGATTGTAAACCATAATCCAATGTAGTCACCACTTTTAAGCCACCTTTATCCACTACATCTTTTCCATATTTTTTCTCTAAATAATCTCTTACATAAAAAACAAAATGCATAGCTTTTCCATTCTCACTATTTTTTTGCCAAATTACTTTTTCTACTTTAGCTTCCTCATATTGTTGAGGATTAATTTTTTCTTGTTCAAGCATTAATTTGAGAATTAGATTTTTTCTTTCTTCAAGTTCGTCTACATGAGTCCCATAAGGGGAGTAATAAGAAGGAGCGTTTGGTAATGCTGCTAAATAAGCCGCTTCAGCTAAAGTTATATCTTTTGCATCTTTATTAAAGAAGAATTTAGAAGCGGTTTGAATACCATAAATTGTTCCACCAAAAGCCGCATCATTTAAGTATATAGTCAAAATATCTTCTTTAGAAACTTGAGAATCTAATTTTATAGCCATAGCCCATTCAGTAATTTTACGTATAATATTTTTTTCTCTAGTTAAAAGAGCATTCTTAATCACTTGTTGATCTATAGTTGACCCTCCTTGCACAAAAGAACCAGCTTTAAGATTAGCCCACATAGCTCTTATTATAGAAGTAGGACGAACACCTTTATGTTCATAGAAATATTTATCCTCTATAGCTACAGTTGCATCTTTAGAGAATTGGGAAATTTCTTCAGAAGAGATTTGGGTTCTTTTTACTTCACCATGCACATCGTAAAGTAAGATTTTTCCAGTTTTATCATAAATTTGGGTGGAGTTATCTATTTTTCTATTAGCAAAGTTAGAAAAGTCTGGAATATTTACAGTAGAAATATAAATAGCTATAGCTGTAACTCCTATTAAAAATAAAGAAGCAAAAATAAAGAATAAATTTCTTACCCATTTTTTGAGCATTTTTTTTCTTTTTTTAGAATTTGGATCCAATATCTTTTTTTTCTTTTTAGAAGAAAGAAAAGGGTCTGCTTCTGAAAAAATAGAAGTATCCCTATCTTCTATTTCAGGTTTTCTTGTTTTTTTATATTTTTTCATACTTAATTAACTTGTAAAAAATAGATATTAATTAGGTTTATTTTATCATAGAGATTTAAAAAAGCATTTTTCAAAAAGGTCGTTTATGCTATACTTGATAAATAATTATAATTTTATGGCTATAAAAAAGACAAAAGTCATTGTAGACGAAGAAAAAATTAACGATATCTTAACTCGTGGTGTAGAAGATGTTATTGATAGGGAAGAATTAAAAAAAGATTTAATGAGTGGAGTAGAAATGAGAATCAAGCTAGGTATTGATCCAACTGGACCAAAACTCCATCTTGGAAGAGCTATTCCACTTCGTAAATTAAGAGAGTTTCAAAAATTGGGGCATCAGGTAGTTTTAATTGTGGGTGACTTTACGGCTCAAATCGGAGACGCTTCTGATAAAAGTGAAAAGCGTCCAATGCTCACCAGGCAAGAAATTGATGAAAACCTAAAAGATTATAAAAATCAAATTGGTAAAATTCTTGACCTTTCTAAAACTGAATTTGTCTACAACAACGACTGGCTATCCAAACTTACTTTTTCTGAACTTATAAAATTATCTGAATGTTTTTCTGTACAACAAATGTTGGCTCGTAGGAATTTTAAAGACAGATTT
This sequence comes from uncultured Candidatus Saccharibacteria bacterium, assembly GCA_964577625.1. GTDB lineage: Bacteria > Patescibacteriota > Minisyncoccia > Phycocordibacterales > UBA5272 > UBA5272. The sequence goes on along the minus strand of CAZNZP010000007.1, from coordinate 14,299 downwards.
GAAGAAGGAAAAGAGATTTCTCTTCGTGAATTTTTGTATCCGATTATGCAAGGATATGACTCTGTGGAAGTGAGAGCGGATGTAGAGATTGGTGGCTTTGATCAACTTTTTAATTTGAAAGCTGGAAGAGTGATTCAAGATTATTATGGAATGAAAAAACAACACCTTCTTACTTGCGAAATGCTTGAAGGTACTAATGGAGCCAAAATGAGCACCTCTCAAGGAAATATTATTTCTATCGTGGATGAGCCAGATGATATGTTTGGAAAAATTATGGCCATGAAAGATGGGCTTATTGTGAAATATATGAAGCTTTGTACAGATGCGACAGACGAAGAACTAAAAGATGCTGAAAAGTTTTTAGCTAATAAAGATAACAATCCAAGAGATTTAAAATTACAATTAGCTAAAGATATTGTTGAACTTTATCATAATGAAAAAGTTGCCGTAAAAGCTGAAAGTAATTTCATTGAAACTTTCCAAAAAGGAGGTATCCCAGATAATATTCCACAAATTTTTGTAAAAGAAGAAGAAAAAGATTCAGAACTCGGAGATGTTATTGTTAAAAATAGTTTTGTAAAATCAAAGTCTGAATGGAAAAGATTAATAGAAACAAGTTCTATTAAAGAAATTTTTGAAGAAGGGGAAGAAATAAAAGAAAAAACCTTGACCAATTATAAAGTCAAAGTTTTCTCTGCAATATTTAAAATTGGTAAAAAGAAATTTGTAAAAGTTATTTTATAATTTCCAAAAAGCATTATCTTCTTCGTCTTCGTAAAGACCATCACCGTCTTCGTTTACATCTACACCCTCTTCTTCTGGATCAAACTCATCCTCATCTTCTAATTCTTCTTCGTCTAACTCCTCTTCGTCATCCATAGCATCATCCAAAGAGTCTGGATTAAAACTTTTTTCATCTTGCTCGTTTTCGTCTAATTCTTCCATTTCATCATCGTCTCTTTTATCAAAAGAATCATTTTTTGAAATACGTTTTTTTGACATAATTTTTTATTTATTTTTATGCTGTGTATTATAAGAAATTAAAGATTTTTTTCAAGAGTCTTTTTGAAAAACTGTGAATAACTATTTCACACTCACACTGTGAGTATAGGCCACAGCTATCGCATCATATTCGTCATCTAGTTTTTTAGGCTTATTTCTGTGTTCCGCCAAAGCTACAACCGAAGGCGAATCTTTGATTTTTAAGATTTTTTGTAGCATAAAATAAACTTGGTTTTTATCTGCTTTTCCATATCCGGTCATAGCAATTTTTATTTGAAGAGGGGTGTATTCAAAGACTTTTAAGCCCATTTCTTGAGTGAGATATATAATAGCTCCACGAGCTTCAGAGACACCCATGACAGTTTTTTGATTACTAGTGAAATAAAGTTTTTCAATAGCTAATTCAGTCGGTTTATATTTTTCAATAATTTTTTTCAACTCTTTACCAAAAAGAAAAATACGTTCATTAATTTCTTTTTTTCTATCAGACTCTAAACAGTCAGAAAAAATCACCTCATGTTCAGTATTAGATTTTTTCTCCAAAATCGCCACCCCCAATCTGTCATATCCAGGATCTATACCAAGAATTCTTTTCATAAAAGTATTTTAACATAAAAGAAAAAACCGTTATATTTAACGGTTTTCTATTTTTCTCACTATTAAATAGTAATGTGCCCCTTCCTCCAACTCTTCAATTGGAACAGATTTTATAATTCTTTTTTCGCCTTCTTTATAAAGAATCAAAAATTCTCGGTGGCTAGGTCTCTGTCTATCTCCAGCCGCAACAAGTTTTTTATCAAAAACAAGATCTTTAAACTCTTTTGCAAAAGTTAAAAGATGAACTGCTTTTGCACTTTTCCAACCTTCTTGATTGTTTTGAATCCGATTCCTAAAATAACTAAAAGTTTTAGAGCGGATATTAAAAATACCAAATTCCCAATCTCCTAAATCCTCTTTTTCTATAAAAGGATATTTGTCTACAATGGTTTCGTCAAAAGAGGTATGTTTTTCCACTGCAAGCAATTTTTTAATGGAAACTAAAGGTTGTACATAAATACGACCAGTTATACGACAAAGAGAATGAATAGAGTTTACATCCCGATCTTTTATTTTTTCTTTCATTTTTAATTATTTAAAAAGTTCAACAAAAATTAACTGCCTACAGTTTAACTTTTTAAAAATATTTGTCAAAAATAAAAAACTATTTCTCTAAATTCTTAATATGCTCTTTTGCTTTTTCGGTAGCTACCCTACCACGAGTCGTCCTATCAATAAATCCAATTTGAAGGAGATATGGTTCTACCACATCTTCAATAGTGCTTTCTTCTTCACCAGTAGAAGCGGAAAGAGTGTTTAGTCCAATTGGTTTATCAGGAAATACATTTACAAGTACATTTAAAAGCATTCTCTCGGCAATACCAAGACCCATATCATCAATTTCCAATAAAGTGAGAGTGTTATTTACCACATCTAAATCAATAATTGCTTTATTAACTTGTGCATAATCACGACATCTTTTCAAAAAATAATTAGCTGTCCTTGGAGTAAAGCGAGACCTTTTAGCAATTTCCATAGCCGCTTCGTCTGTAATTTTAGTATTTAAAATTTTGGCAGAATTTTTTACAATTTGCGCTATTTCATCTTCATTATAATATTGCAATCTGTGTACTCCACCAGAAAATCTTGAACGAAGAGGAGCGGAAAGAAGGGAGACTCTAGTGGTAGCACCGATTAAAGTAAATTTTGGTAAATCAAGTTGAATAGTGCGAGCTGATGGACCTTTACCAATAATGATATCCAACTTTCCAGACTCCATAGCCGGATAAAGCACTTCTTCTACAAGTTTATTTAGTCTATGTATTTCATCTATAAAAAGCACATCCCCATCAGAAAGATTGGTGAGAATTGCTGCTAAATCTCCTACCTTCATAATCGCAGGTCCAGAAGTGACACGCATATTAGTATTTAATTCTTTCGCGACTAAATTTGCTAAAGTGGTTTTTCCAAGTCCTGGAGGACCATAAAATAAAATATGTTCTGGAGCGGATTTTCTTTCTTTAGCGGCTTGAATTAAAATTTCTAAATTATCTTTTATTGTTTTTTGTCCAATATAATCTTTCCAAAGAGAAGGACGTAAAGCTTGATCAAGATAATCTTTTTCTTCTTCAATAATCTCTTCCAATTCTTCTTCTAAACCACCTTTTAATTCATTTTCAATTTTTTCTAGATTAAATTCTTCGTTTTCCATAATATATGAATATTTTACCACACAAAAGCTACCTCTTGACAAAAGTCTAAATTGTATGATATGATAGTGAACGGATGACAAAGACACTTATCATCCTTTGTTTTTTAAAAACCGCATAGATCTCTAAACAATTGAGACTTTGTCTCACACTTTTCTAGGTGGAGGACGGTTCTGGTTAGATTTATTCTATTCTGGACCTATCCTTACACAAAAGTATTCTTCACCAAGAGGTTGTTTAGAGATCTGTGTGGTTTTTATTTTATTTTAATTTTCATAAAGATCAACTACAGTTTGTAACTCCTCATAACTAGTTTCTCCTCGCAACACTTTTATTATACCATCCTCTCGCATAGTAGGGATTCCTTGTTTGGAGGCAAGATCTTTTATTCTTCTTTCATTAATTACACTTTCTGTCACAATTAAATCTGAAATTTCTCTATCCATTTCTATAGCTTCAAAAACTCCAGTTCTACCCTTATATCCACCATAACATTTATCACAACCAGCTGAATTAGCTTTAAATATTTTATAACTATTAGCTGGGCGAATATCATCCATAGAGTCTTCTTTATGAGCTGCAATCATTCCACCTAAAATATTAGTGATTTGTTTGGTTTGTTTTTCTGAGGTTTCAATTTCTTCTTTGCAAAATGGACAAAGTTTTCGGACTAACCTTTGAGCTAGAGCTAAAGAAAGAGCGGAAGCTAAAGTTCCAGGATTTGCTCCAAGCTCTAAAAGACGAGGAATTGTACCAGCAGCATTATTGGTGTGCAGAGTAGAGAATACCAAGTGTCCAGTGAGAGCAGCATTAATTGCTACTTTTGCAGTATCTTCGTCACGAATTTCACCCACCATTATAATATCTGGGTCCTGACGCATGGCTGCACGAAGTCCAGAAAGAAAAGTATATCCTTTTTCTTCTTCTACTTGAGTCTGTACTATTCCTTTCAAGTGATACTCGACAGGGTCTTCAATGGTGATAATCTTTACTCCCGGTGTATAAAGCTTACTTATAAAAGCATAAAGAGTGGTAGTTTTACCAGAACCAGTTGGTCCAGTGTTTAGGATAATTCCATTTGGTTTTTCAATATGTCTCTGCACTACTTCAAAAAGATTAGGGGAGAAGCCTAAAACTTCTAGCTCTGCCATGATATTTCTAGGATCTAAAATTCTCATCACAAAGCTTTCTCCATAATTACCAGGTACTACTGAGAGACGAACTTCAATTTCTACATTCTTATCAACAATAGAAAATCTTCCGTCTTGAGCATTTTTTGTAATACTCAATTTTATTCCAGACAAAAGTTTAAGACGAGAATTAATTAATCTCATAGTCGCAAAATCTAAATAGCAAATATCAATGAGTTCACCATCAATCCTATATCTCACTCTTACACGCTCTTTTTCTGGTTCAATATGAATGTCAGAAGATTTGAAGTGTAAAGCTCCAGCAATAATTAATTCTATAATTCTAGAAATTCTAAAATTTTTAGATTGGTTGGCGATAGCGATGATAGAGCTTCGTAAATCATCAAGAGTTTTAATGTTTTCAAAAAGAGTTCTCAGGGTTTCCGAGTTTATGTCCAAAATTCCAGAAGTAGCAGGTTTAGCGTGAGTAATATCTGCATATCTAGTCCAAACATGCTCAAGAGAAGCATTGGAAGCCATGTATTTTATAAGTTCAAAACCTTGTCTCTCTAGACTTTCCAAAATTTCTTGTACACCATCTTTTTCTGGAGAGAACATAGCAACATAGAGCTTATTTCCAACTTGCTTAAAAGTAGCTATTTTAGATTTCTTTGCATCTTCTTCTTTAATCTTTTTTAAAGCATCTGGTTCTGGAGCAATACCTTTTAAATTTATATAAGGCAAATCAAATCTATCAGATTCTCTTTTTACAAAATTCTCTTCACCCTCTCTTCTAGCTTCATCTAAAATATCATCAGCACTCTCTACTGTTTCAGCATCTTGAAATTGTAAATCGTAATTTATTTCCTTTTTTTCTTCGTTGTCCATATAAACTATGAAAATATTATATCATTTAATCATATTAAGAATTGTTTATAACTTATTTGCTTTTCTTAAATCCGTTGTATAATTTAGGTATAATAGTAAAAATATGAATAAGAATCTAAAAAGGAATTTGAACGAGCTTCATGATACTCACAAAGTTACTCATAAAGTTGCTGCTCTTTTACTTTTTTCAGTTTTAGTGTTGCTCGCTGTGTATGGATTGTCTAGAGTAAAAGCTACTCAAAATGTTTATTTCCCAGTTCCAAATGCAAATCATGGTATTTGTTATAAAGAGGGGGATAATTTTAATGATCCAGCTACTCATGTTTCCTGTAAATCTTACAGATCTGTCTGCCAAACTGATTTAGGGACATTAGTAGAATGTGACACTGGAATGATTATTAATTAATAAAAACCTTTCAATTTTTACCTTTTTCTCGAAAAAGTCTTGTATTTACAAGGCTTTTTTCTTGGTATTTTCAGCTATTGATTTAACTGAAAACACTTGACAAATTATTTTAATTTGTTATACTATTGTCAGTCATAAATATTAAGTTCTTTGTAAGATGAAAAACAAACAAAATTCATTTTTGAAATTTTAATTGTCTTTGAAAGTATGGTTGAGGGAGCAATAAGTCAAAATATTTTTCTTTCAAGCATACTTTCAAAGTAGAAATAAATAAATTTAATATAAACTTTTAAAATTTTTTAAAATGAATAAAAACATTAACGGAGATAGCTCCACAGAAAAAGTAGAAGAAGTTAAGGTTGTAGTTGAAACTCCCGAAACTCCTGAAAAAGAAACGAAAACCACAACTACCAGTAAAACGACCCGGAAACGAACAACAACAAAGGCTGAAGAAAGCCTAAAAAGTTGGTGGGGAAGTTTACACCCCCTCATAAAGGGTTTAATGGTCTTTATTATTTTGCTGCTTTTCCTTTGGTTTACCAGAGACAAGTCGCAAGATAAGTCTTTTTGGGGAAATGGTTGGGGTAACGGCAAAGACAAAAAGGAGCAGGTTCAAACACCTCCTTTTACGCCAGCACCCGCGCCGGTTGATATACCAAAAGTATCTGAGCCTGTTGTAGAAAGTCCTTGCATCGACTGTCCTCCTTCAAGACAGGAACAAAACGATGAATTGGTAAGAAAGCTTGCTGCGGAGTACAGAAGAGACTCAGTTCTTCTTGAGGAAAAAAGACAAGCCAAAAGAAAGCTAGAGTTGGATATTGCAAAAGAAGATATGGCAAGAGAAAGAGTTGATAGTAGATCATCATCTAGTTCAAGCGCATTAAAAAGCACACGAACCAGTAAAAGCTCTTCTTCAACCTCATCGTCTTCAGCGAAGTCCACGTCAACAAGACAAGCGGCTCCAGCTTCAACTGTTGTTGAACATCACTATTACTATAATAGTGATGGAAATTCAACTAAAACTGTTGAAGAAGCTGTCGCTCCAAGAAGAAGTTCTTCTTATGAAAGCTACGACAGTAGTGAAAGTGAAGTAATTACTACCACAAGAACTACTAGTAGTTCACAAGATTGTTATGATCAGGACTGTTGGCCAACTTTGAAACCGGAGCTCGTTAAAAAATACGGACTTCACTACAAAAGTGATGGACGTGTTTATCAAAAAAACGGCTCCTTGTATAAAGGAAAGGAACAACCATTTGTTTATGGGGTGGTAAATGAAGATGATGCAAGAGGTAGATCTTCCAATGTTGAAAGCTCCTCTTCTTATACATCTACAACCACTTCAAGTGGTAGCGGAAGTGCTCTGAGATTAAAACCTGGATACAAGCGTGGCCCGAATGGCTACGTTGTAGACAAAAATGGTAATCGGGCAACCGAAGACCCGTTTATAAGGTAAAAAAGTTTGTTTTTCTTTTTAAAATCATAAAAAGCTCCTGAAATAGGGAGCTTTTTTAGTATCTTGACAAATACTATTATTTTTGATATACTTTAGACAGTAATAACAATTTAAAACACAAGAAAATGAAAGCAAAAAAATTGTTCTTTTTTTCACTAATCATTGGTGTAAGTTTATTTTTATCAGGCTGCGCAACTACTTTAGTGCCAGTCTATGATGCTAACGGAGAACAGATAGGCTACACCGAGCAAAGACGTAGGGTAACTCTTTCCGTTCATGGCGGCTATCAGCCTGGCTATAATTATGGATATGGGGGATACTATTATCAACAAAGACCTGTGTATAATCCGTACCCAATCTCTTGGCCTAGATAGAAAAAACCATCTAAACAGCCTCTCAAAAAGGGGTTGTTTTTTATTATGTGATATAATTTTCTATATAAACTTTTATTTTTTTAATTTTAAAAATATGGAAAAATCCCCAAAAACAAACAAATCGCCAGAGAAAAAATCAGAAGTAAATCCTGATAAATTAAATGCTGCCCAGACAGCAATGAAATGGTTAAAAGAAAACTGGAGAAAGTCTACAATATTAGGAGTGGGTGCAATGATGGCTGCGCCAGGAATGGCTAAGAGTGAAGCAAATATTAACGCACAAGCTGATCAGCAATTTTTTAATGATGGTAAAAATAAAAAAGAAATTCAAGATCTTAGGAACAGAGAACCTGGCTCACTTAATAAAAATAAGAATAGGACAACAACAACTTACAAAGCTGAAGCAAAAGATTTTAAAAAAGTTGTTGAAGAACAAAACGAAGAAGAAATTCAAGAAGAATCTGATCTAGAACAAATAGAAGTTGATCCTTCTTGGCCATCACTTGATCCAGATCTTGTGGAAGAGTATGGTCTTCATTATAGTGAAATTGGCGTAGTTCTTAATAGGGACGGTAGTGTTTATAAAGGAGAATATGGAGTGCCTTTCTTAGGTGGTGCCAAAGAACAAGAGATAAAGAGACCACAAGTTAAAAATCAACAAAATATTACACAAAAAACGAATAAAACAAGAAAAATGTCTACCCCTTCTAACAGGCCAAAACTTAAGCCAGGATTTAAGTTTGGGCCAGATGGTGTTATTGTGGATAGTGTTGGAAATCCAGCAACTGAGGACCCATTTGTTAGGAATTAAGTTTTAAAAATATGGAAAAAATTCCTCAAAAAAATAAAAAAGAAATAAAAGTTAAAGATTCAGACTCAACACCTGAAAGTGGGGTAGCTGCAAAGTCAGTCTTTGATAAACTCAAAAGACAGCTCATGACTTCAGCTATTCTTGGTATGGGAGGACTTTCTGTAACTGCTGCTGGACAAAATGCAGAAAATCCTAACAAAAAAGCAGACGATATTTTTTCTGGAAATGTAAAAAATAAAACTGAAGTAGTTGTAGACACAATAAAAGGAGAAGATGGAAAAACTTATATTAAAAAAGAAATTTTTGGAGAAAAAATTACTGATAAAGAATTAGAAAATTCGGCATCCTCTCTTAAAGAGATTAGAGAAAAATATATTAATAGAGACATAAGAGCTTATGAGTCGGTAGTCATCAATTCAAGATTTAAACAATTAAGAGAGAAAGATTTTGCTCATGCTACACAGGAAGAATCTATTCAGTATGGAGATAAGGTTGTTACAGTCAAACTCTTTAAAGAGGGACAAGGGAAAGAGTTGATTAAATATCTTAAAAAAGCTTATGGGACAGCTGAAGCTAATAGGATAATTAAAGAATGGGGAATAACTGAAGACTCTTATGAGACTATTGGAAATTTAAAAAGAGATCAATATATTAGAGGTATTGTTCATGGGCAAAACCAAGAGCATTCTAGGTGGGTCTATTTAGCCGGAGGTCCCGGAAACTCTGGGACACCATTTGTTGGTATTGTCGGAAGACATCCAAACGGGCAGCCAGATATTTTTATGGAAGGTTTAGCTGAATGTTCTGGAAATATTGTTTATGAAAGAGAGTCTGTTAGTTGTGAAGACATGAAATTACACAACAGTGGAGTATTGTATAAAGCATTCTAACACTTGACAGAAGAGTGTTTATACAATATAATTGCGGTGTTATTAGGTTGTTATTAAATTATTAGGATAATTAACAAATTTTATGAAAATTTTAAATATTATAAAGAAAATTGGAGCTGTTATTGCTTTACTTTTTGCATTTACAACATTTAGTTTAAATATAGTGAATGCTCAAGGTGTTTGGTGTAATGACGGCTCATACGCAGCTTATCCAGAAGCGTGTAATTCCGGAGGGTTACAACCTTCTTGGAACGAGCCTTGTTATGGATATGATTGTATGAGTCAAGGCGTTTGGTGTAATGATGGAAGTTACGCAGCCCACGCTGGAGCATGTCCTCAATACAATTATAACCAAGGCGTTTGGTGTAATGATGGTTCATATGCTGCTTATGCTGAAGCTTGTCCTCAATACAATTATAATCAAGGTGTCTGGTGTAACGATGGAAGTTACGCAGCCCACGCTGGAGCATGTCCTCAATACAATTATAACCAAGGCGTTTGGTGTAATGATGGTTCATATGCTGCTTATGCTGAAGCTTGTCCTCAATACAATTATAATCAAGGTGTCTGGTGTAACGATGGAAGTTACGCAGCCCACGCTGGAGCATGTCCGCAATCAGGTTCTACCTACTATCCAGACTATTATACTCCTACAGTGGTCTGTCCTGATGGATCTAGGGCTGATTATTCATGGCAATGTCCAAGCACATACATTCAACCTAATTTTAATTATCCTATATATCAACCTCCAATTTACCAACCTCCTATTGTAACTCCTCCTACAATTATTACTCCTCCGCCAACAGTGGTAGTACCAAATCCTACTTATCAATGTTGGGATGGAAGCACGGTTTATAATTTATCCTTCTGTCCAGCACAATATCAAACCTGTTGGGATGGATCAAAGATTTTATACGGACAAACTTGTCCAGTACCTACCCAATACCAGACTTGTCCAGATGGATCTAGAATTCCTACCACTCAAACCTGTCCTGTTCAATACCAAACTTGTTGGGATGGATCAAAGGTTCTCAACATGACATATTGTCCTCCTCAATACAAAAACTGTCCAGATGGATCTACAGTTTTAGCGACACAACAATGTCCTGTTCAATACCAAACCTGTTGGGATGGATCAAAGGTTACAAATTTATCTCAGTGTCCTCCTCAATACAAAAACTGTCCTGATGGATCTACAGTTTTAGTGACACAACAATGTCCATCTTTACCAACAATCACTTGTTGGGACGGATCAAAAGTTTATAATCAAGCTTATTGTCCTGTTCAATACCAAACTTGTTGGGACGGATCAAAAGTTACCAACTTATCTCAATGTCCTAGTCAATACAAAACTTGTTCTGATGGGTCTAGAGTCTTAATTTCTCAAGAGTGTCCTCAATATCAAACCTGTTGGGACGGATCAAAAGTTTTAGTGGGTCAGTCTTGTCCTACTCAATACCAAACCTGTTGGGATGGATCTAGAATTCCTGTATCTCAAACTTGTCCAGCTCAATACCAAACCTGTTGGGATGGATCTAGAATTCCTGTATCTCAAACTTGTCCTTCACAATATAAGACTTGTCCGGATGGGACAGTGGTATTAACCACTCAAACCTGTCCAACACCAAATCTTGTACAATGTTGGGATGGAACAAGAGCGATTGATATTTCTTACTGTCCTCCTCAATACAAAAATTGTCCTGATGGAACCAAAGTTCTTGTTAATCAAGAATGTACTACTTACAAAACCTGTTGGGATGGATCAAAAGTAAGAGATATGGCTCAATGTCCTATTCAATACAAGACTTGTCCAGATGGAGCTAGAATCCCTGTGACACAAGAGTGTACCATTTATCAAACTTGTTGGGATGGATCAAAGATTCCAATGAATCAAGTTTGCCCAGTCAGAACTCAAACTTGTCCAAATGGTCAAGTGATTCCAATTACTCAGACTTGTCCAGCGCAAACTCAAACTTGTTGGAATGGTCTTGTGATTCCTGTGACTCAGACTTGTCCAGCTCAATATCAAACCTGTTGGGATGGATCAATTGTTCCTATAAATCAATCTTGTCCAACCAAGACTCAAACTACAGTGATAGTGAAGAAGGTTGAAATTAGAGAGCATAATGTAGTTACAAATCTTGCGACTAAAGTTACAAAGAATTCTGCTCAATGTAACGGTGTAGGATTTATTGTTGACGGTGTAAACTCTGTGGGATGGTTTGAATATGGAGAGACAATGGATGTAAATAAAACAACTAACTCTGCATCAATTGGTAATGCTCCAGAAGCTTCTTTCTCAAATATAATTACTGGACTTAAAGCAAATACAACTTACTATTGTAGAGCTGTAATGTCTAACAAAGACGGCACATATAGAGGAAAAATTGTCTCCTTCAAAACTCTTGGAGATACCAAGATTACTTATCCAGCACCAAAAGCTCCAGTTAAACAAGCTCCAAAAACAAAGACTGAATTTGTTTGTGCTGATGGATCTATCGCAGTAGCAAAAACTGTCTTAGTGGGAGAAACTATCAACTCGGGTGGAAAATTACTTAAAGTAAATATTGAAAGAAATACTCCAGAATTAGTACAAGGTAACGTTTTGAACTACAGAGTAACTGTTGAGAATACTTCAGATATTGCAGTGACTGGTGTAGATGTGAAAGTTGTGCTTCCTTCTGAAATGTCATTCGTAGACGTTATGACTACAGGTGGAGTAACAGTTCAAGACAACATCATGACAATTCCAATGGGATCAATTAATGCTGACGAAGTAAAAACTCTCATTATCCCTGTCAAAGTCTCAGCTGATGCTTTAGCTGGAAAAACAGTTGTCACCACAGTATACGCTTCTTACAATCTTCCGGTAGAAGGATCACAAGTGGTGAGAGATGAAGTTTCTGCATACATGGTAGCAAATATTGCAGGAGTTGATGGAAAAGTTAATTCAGCTTCCTCATCAAAATCTTTCATTTCAAAGATTTTCCCTACAACTTTACTCGGATGGTTAGTCTTATTTGCAATCATTCTTATCTTAGTAGTTCTCATTATGAACATTCTTAAATGGATTTCTGATAGAAGAAAAGAAAAAGAAGAAGAGGTTATTCATCATCACATCTCTTAAAATTAAATAAAATAAAAACTCCTGGAGTCCAGGAGTTTTTATTTTTTTAATTATTTTAAATTAATGCTATATTTTTATTATTAATTTATGAACAAAAAATACCTAAAAGTAAAAGAAAGTGATTTAGAAAATATTGCAAAAGATTTTGTAGAGTATTTAAAAAATTTTTCCGAGAAAAATAAAAGAGCTACTATTGTATTTTTAGTGGGGGATTTAGGAGCGGGAAAAACCACTTTTACAAAAAAGTTAGGAAAAGTTTTAGGTATAGGGGAGACTATAATCTCTCCAACTTTTGTCCTTCGAAAAGATTATAAAAACATTATTCATGTAGACGGATACAGATTTGAAAAACCAGAAGAGGGTAAAAGTTTAGCTTTAGATAGAGAATTAAATGAAGAGGATAAAATTATACTGATTGAATGGCCAGAAAGGTTTGTAGAAGCTATAGATTTGAAGCCAGATTTTATTATTGAGTTTATTTACTTAAATAATGAAGAGAGAAATATCTCTATCAAAACTAGTTAAAAAATGCTAAAATCAAGGCAAGAGGTATGAAAAAACGACTTGTCTTATTAGATTCACACGCTTTGCTTCACAGAGCTTATCACGCTCTTCCTGGCTTTACTACGTATGATGGTCGTCCGACCGGAGCTTTATTTGGCTTTGTAAAAATGATTTTAAAGATAAAGGATGAATTAAAGCCAGATTATGTTATAGCTTGTTTTGATAGAAAAGAAGCCACCTTCCGTCATGAGACATATGAAAATTATAAAGCTCACAGAGTAAAGTCTGATGATGAATTAATTTCTCAATTAGAAGCAGCTCCAAGAATTTGTCACGCTCTAAATATTCCAGTGTATTCTTTAGCTGGGTATGAAGCCGATGATCTTTTGGGGACCATTGTAGAAGATTTAAAAGAAAAAAATTTTAAAATCAATGGAGAGAGTGTGGAAGTTTTTATTGCTTCTGGAGATTTGGATACAATGCAACTTTTAGATAAAGAAGAAAATGTAAGAGTTTATACTCTCAAAAAAGGTTTAGGTGAAACCATTGTCTACAAATATCCAGATGTGATTAAAAGGTTCTCTTTTACCCCAGAGCAAATTCCAGACTTCAAAGGTCTTCGTGGAGATCCTTCAGATAATATTATCGGCATCAAAGGTATAGGAGAAAAGACTGCTACTACTCTCGTAAATCTTTTTGGAAGTATAGAAAACATTTATGACTTAATTCATAATAATTTAGAAAAATTTAAAAGTATAGCTAAAGAAAAAAAAGAAAACAAGCTTACAGATAGAATCATTAATTTAATTATTGAAGGGGAAGAAGAAGTTTTATTTTCCAAAACTTTAGCCACTATTAAAAAAGATGTTCCGATAGATTTTAAGCTTCCAGAAAAAGAGTGGCTGGAAGGATTAGATGATACTGAATTTCAAAATATTTGCAAAGAGTTTGAATTTCGTAGTTTTAGAAATGCTTTTAATAAAAATCATCCGAAAAATATCCCTGAAAGTGATTTAGAGATAAGGGGTCTTGAAAATAGTTCTTTAGAAGAATATTCTGAAGACGAAGAAAAATTAGCAGAAGTAAAAGTTTTGCTAAATCTTTGGAATAGTGAAATTACTAATCCTACCTTTGAAACTATTTTAGGAGAAACTTCTAGCGACTCTTTGGATGAAGCTGAAGAATATTTAGAAGAAAAATTAAAAGAAGAAAATCTTTGGGACTTGTATCTTTTAATGGAGAAGCCGATCATTTCTATTTTAAAAAAGATGAAGAAAAATGGAATTTTGCTTGATACAAATATTTTAAAAGAACAAAGTAAAATTTTACATGAAAGATTAAAAGAAATAGAAGTTGAAATCTTTAAAGAAGCTGAAGAAGAATTTAATATCTCCTCTCCAAAACAACTCGGATATATTCTTTATGAAAAATTAAAAATAGGAGAAAAGATTAAAAAGACAGCTGG
>CAZNZP010000006.1:0-19987 GCA_964577625.1 uncultured Candidatus Saccharibacteria bacterium | reverse complement strand
AAGCCCTAACTTCGGTTGGGGTTTTTACTTTTTATTTTTAAATATTTATTTATTTAAAGAGAAATTGAAAAAGACTAATTTTTGTGTTATATTTTACCTATTGCCAGATCGTCTAATGGTAGGACAGCAGCCTTTGAAGCTGTGAATCTTGGTTCGATTCCAGGTCTGGCAGCCAATAATACTTCTATGATTTATTCTCTCTTATTTATAGTTGCCTATCTCATTTTATATATAGTTTTAAACTATGGAATTCAATTTGTTTTAAATAAAAAAATAAATAAACGGACTTTAAAAAAGAAATCTTTTACTTTAATTTTACTTTTTTCTGTAGCGATTTTTTCTATTGTCTTTTTAATTAAAGATCCGGAATTAGCTAATAGATTTCAACATGCTATAGCTGGAGGATTTTTAGCAATGCTCATTTCTTATTTAGCTCTGAAAGATAGCAAAGTAAAAATAAATAAGCTTCAAATGATTTTGCTTAGTATTCTCATTGTGACCTTTTTAGGAGTCTTGAATGAAATTGCGGAATTTCTAGGAGAAATTTTTACTAGTTTGGTCTTTGCAGATAATATTTATGACACTTGGTATGATTTAACTAGTAATTTATTTGGTATAATATTAGGGTGTGTTTTTGTTTTATTTGATAAAAATATACAAAAATAAAGAGTAAAAAAGTATGAAGAAAAATAAGAAGGAAAGTAAAATATTAAACCCAGAAACACAGAGAACGATTTTAATTTCTCTTATTATTTTACTGGTTCTCTTTTTTACTTATTTAGTCTCTGAAGCTTTTATAAAAAATAATTTTCCTTTTAAAAAAGAAGTTCCTACATCACAAGTATCAGCAGAAGAAACTTGGTTTAATGAAAATAATTATTCAAACACTTCAGAAAGTATAGCTACGACTACAGCTAGCACTACTGAAACAGCTTCTACTAGTCCAGTAGATAGTGTTTCTATTATTACAATAGAAGGAAAATATGTAGAAGTAATTGATAGTTGTGACGCGCATTTTGGTGGAGCTTGTGTGAGAGCCAGAGCTTGTCCAAGTACAGAATGCCCTGTCGTCACCTCACTTCGTACTGGTATGGTCTTGAAAACTGATGGAGAAATTACCGAATCCGAAGGTATCAACTGGTATCACATAGTCTTTGATGAATGGGTAAGATATTCTGATAGAATAGCTCAAGAATTTTATGTTTCTGCTGACTATTTGAAAGAAATTACTAGCCAAAAAACTCGCTATGCCAAAGATGCTAAAGTTGAAAATCTTACTAATAAAAAAATAATTGTAGACAGGAGCGAACAAAAACTCTACGCTTATGATGGAGAAGAATTGTTTATGGAAGTCTTGGTCTCTACTGGCTTAGATGATTTGCCAACTCCACGAGGCAATTTTAATATTTTTGAAAAGACCCCTAGCCGATATATGCAAGGACCTCTTCCAGGTATTTCTGAGCAATATTATGATCTTCCAGGTGTCCCTTGGACAATGTATTTCACCTATCAAGGTGGAGCAATTCATGGAGCTTATTGGCATGATAAATTCGGGTCACAATGGTCTCACGGCTGTGTGAATCTTGTCCCTACCGATTCCGAAAAATTATACGACTGGGCTGATTTGGGTACTACTGTAATAGTGAGGGATTAATTGCTGACTGACTCGGTCTAGAACCCCACGCCTTGAGACCTTGTAAGGGTTCTTTGGGTACTTTCAGTGTAGCAAATTGAGGCATCTCAGTCTGGTCTCAATAGACACGATAGACACCATAAAAAAGGCTGGGAAAGTGTCTTGTGAGACCGTCTAAGGGTATTTACAGCTTTGACAACCTACTTCGTTATTGGCCCTACATACTTCCTTTCAGTCGCACACCCTAACTCGGATATCTGGATGAAAAGCATGTCGATAAGAAGTGTCAGTGCCGAATCGACCCCAAGCGTGCACCAATCATCAAACAAATGTTCTAGAAAGTAGCATATGAGCAATGGAGTGGAAGAAAGATATATCGATGGCTACGTGAGATTGATTTCAAAACTCATCATGGAAAACCATTGGTGCTCGCGAACATCTATATCATCCTGCGAAATCCTTTCTATTACGGTGAGTTTGAGTACCCAGTCAAAAGTGGCCAATGGTACACAGGAAAGCACACACCGATCATTGATGAGGAATTATTTACCAAAGTACAGCTGACATTGAACGCAAACTATATACCGAAAACTGAGAGTAAGGAATTTGCTTTCACAAAGCTAATACGATGCGGACACTGTGGTTCAGGAATATCAGCAGATGAGAAGTTTAAGAAGCTGAAAGATGGTGGAGTAAACAGACACGTGTATTACTTCTGTACAAAAGCACGAAATATAGACTATAAGAATCCTGCAATCAATGAACCAAGTCTGATTGAAGAATTGATAGGACTCATGGATACTGTTAATTTAGATGAACTTGGAGTACGAGCGAGAATTGAGGATGAGATAAAACGATTCAACAAATTTAGATCGGGAGTACTTGGACACAAACAAGACAAAGTAGAGATTGATGTAGACGTGAGGAACTACACAAAGTACCTACTTAAAGAAGGAACGCTGATTGAGAAGCGAGAACTGCTCGGATGCCTCCAAAGCAAGTTATTTCTGAAGAATAAAAAGATCGCACTCGTATAACAGAAAAGTCGCCCATTTCGGGCGACTTTTCTGTTTATTCAACGTCTATCTTGACGCGTTTCTTCATTTCTTCTTCCGACTTCGGGAGAGTGATTGTAAGGACTCCGTTTTTAGATTTTGCCACAATGGAATCCTTGTTCACCCGAGCAGGCAATGAGAATTCGCGCCTAAACTCTCCGTACTCTCTCTCATATCGGTAGACCTTACCATTCTTTTCGTCTTTATTTTCTTTTTCGATCTTTCCCGACAGCGAGAGATAGTCATCCCCAACTTCTACATTGACATCTTTCGGATCAATACCAGGAACATTGGCTGTTACCTTGATTTCATTATCCGTCTCTTCGACATCAACCTTTGGGAAGACCGTTGAGACATTACCGAGCCCGCGACTTCGGAAGAGACTCGGCGTCATCATGTTGAACGGATCCCACATAGAATCGTCGAAGAATCTATCAATGAGAGAGAAGGGGCTCCCGAAGTCATCGCGTCGAGACAGCGCCTGATTTTGGTTATCTCTCTTTTGAATTTCTGTTTTCATGTTTTTAAGCTATTAACTTCTGGTAATGCCCCCTGTGTTCGACCTCAAACAAGGGATTAGAATTCCTTACATGCTAGTCTAGGGATGCCGTTTCTGGTTTCCCCTAGACTCTAGAGAACCTCGGTTCTCTTATTCTCGTCTCTGACGAGACAACTAAGCACTATTTAGTTTTAACTGACAGGAGATGCTAAGTGGCATCAGAAATTGAACGAATGAATTTCTTTAGCCAAGCACCATCCCTTATTTGCTCTACTAAAGCCATACATTAATTTTTCTGCTTAGCGGCGGTCGACCACTCCGCCTACACTCTATTAAACGCAGGAACTAGTAAAAGGTGTCATCCTAAAAAGAGTACCAAAAACTTCTGAAAAGCTCGTCTTGCTTCCTAAAGTATTCATCCATCATCTTCTGATGGCGAATGACATTGTCTCGCATTTCTTTTACATCCGCTTCGGTTATAGGAGTCGTTGTTGCGTATGTTTTTGCTTGCTTTCCATCGTATACCGTTACGACCTCGTTTCTAAATCCGTAAGGTGACTCAAGTACAGCCGTACTCGTAGTTGCCGTATTTGCAACGGGAATTATCGTGGGGGCAACAGCTGGCTGTGCTAAGAGATACACATTAGCAATAACACTCACAACCAAGAGCGCCGAGACAATACCTAGTGTATTTTTATGCTTGAAAACGTTAATAATATCCTCCTTCATGCCCTATTAAACGTAAAAGGGGTTAAAAGGTGTCGTTGTTACTTATACAAAAATTGCGGTCTCGTCTGCTTACGTTTCTTGTCGGCAAAACCAGCAATATCTTTTATGTATGGATGCTCCTTTAATTTCTTCTTTGTTCGTGAGAGGGAAAGCTTTACAGCATTTTCTGTCGTACCCGTGGCAATGGCTATGTCCTTGATTGACATGTCCTGCTGGTAGAACATGAGAAGCTTGTCTCGGTTTGATTGAGGTAGTTCTTGAACTGCACGCCACAACGCTTCCGCATCAGATTTCCTCTCTATATCTTCCGTTACTTCGCATGGAATGTCATCGATAACCTCAAAGGGTACAGACTTTGGTTTTCTATAGTGATCAACGAGCACGTTGTGGGCAATAGTGATGAGGTACGTTAAATATGAGTATCCTCGATTATTAAATCGATTAAGGTATTGAAATCCACGCAAAAAAGTCTCTTGCATCAAATCTTCTGAGAGCATCTTATCGTGCCCTGTGCGATACCAAAAATAATTGAAAACTTTGTCTGAATACTTAGTATAGAGCTTTTCGTATTCTTTAGGGTTTTCTTTGGCGAGAGCTACTAATTGTATGTCATCGTTATTCATAGCTGTTAATAGTGATATTATATCAAATTTTAATACAATCAAAATAATTGGCTGGCCGTGGAATAACAAAAAAGTCGCCCATTTCGGGGCGACTTTTTTGTCTGAATACCGCACTCAGCGGGTATGCCATTTTTGGAATAGATGCCTATGCGTGTCAGTCACCTGACTTAGCATATGGTGGCTGCCCATCAAGGATTCGAACCTCAATTAACAGTGCCAGAAACTGTTGTCCTACCATTAGACGAATGGGCAATTTAATTTTGATATTATAACTTATTTATGTTAAAAATATAAATATATACTTTCTAATATGTTATAATTTATTTATCAAATAAATGTATGGAAAATGAAGAAACGGTAAAACCAATTCAATCTGAAAATAATATTAAAAATAACAGATTAAAAAAGATTTTAATTGTCACAATAACCATCATCGTAATACTTGTCTTTTTCTTGGTTATGACCTATATGAATGGGTCTCAAATTATAAATAGATAATTTTAAAGTCCTTCCTCCTTTAAATCTTTAGCTATACTTTCAATTTTTTTACTTATCTTCTTTGGAAGTTCTATATTTAATTTTACAAGCACATCTCCTCTTTGCTTTCTATTATTAGCGAGAGGCACACCTCTTCCTTTTACTCTCAAAATTTCATTTAAAGAAATACCGGCTGGAATTTCTAATTCTATATTTCCATCTAGTCCGGGAATATTCTGCTTTATACCTAAGAGAGCGTCAGAGAGTTTGATATTATGAGTCATAATCAAATCATAATTATTTCTCTTCCAAATCTTATGTGGCTTTACCAAGACAGTCACATACAAATCCCCAGTCTTACCATTTGAAATAGCTTCACCCATACCAGATATTTTTATGGTCTCACCATTTCTAATCCCAGCTGGGATATTTATTTTAATTTCTTCTTTGGTATTCACTACTCCATCTCCACGACAAGTACTACACTTTTCTTTTGGAATTTGTCCTTTACCAAGACAGTCGCTACAAGTAGTTACAGATTGCACAGCTCCAAAAATTGTACGCTTTACTTCATTAGTTTGTCCTTTACCACCACACTTTTTACAAGTTTCCATTTTAGTACCAGGTTTGGCTCCAGTACCAGTACAAGTTTTACATTTAGACATTTTAGAAATGACAAAATTCTTTTCTACTCCAAAAATAGATTCTTTAAAATCTATATCCATTTGCATGGTCATATCTCTTCCTCTTTTTTCTCTTTGTCTTCCAAAAGGAGAAAACCCACCTCCTCCAAATATGTCTCCAAAAATATCTCCTAAATCTCCGAAGTCAAAATTCGCTCCCTCATAATCCCCTCCTCCAAATCCTGAAAAATCAAATCCACCAAAACCACCTGCTCCACCATTAGATCCAGCCCCAGAAAAAGTCTGTCCGTAAGTATCATACTCTTTTCGCTTTTGATCATTAGAAAGCACCTGATATGCCTCGTTTATTTCCTTAAATTTGGCCTCATCGCCGTCTTTTTTGTCTGGATGGTACTTTGCAGCCAGTTTATAAAATGCCTTCTTTATTTCGTCTTTTGAAGCGCTTTTAGAAACTCCTAATATTTCATAATAATCTTTTTTAGCCATAGATTTATGTAAAATCTTTATCGAGTAGAAAAATCTTTTTCTACTCTAAAAAACTTTAATTTTGATCTGAGTTATCTTTATTCAAATTTTCATCATCGTGATGAAAATTTTGCTGATCTGAATCAGTATTTGGATTTTCTGTTTGTCCAACATTATCATTTTCAGTCTTCATAGCTTCACCGATTTTCATCATAGCTTCAGATAATTCTTCAGTAGCTTTTTTAATCTGCTCTACAGATGAATCTGGATTATTTTTGATAGAAGTCAAATCAATTCTTTTTTGAGTAATATCATTTTTAATCTCATCAGAAATTTTACCTTCTGCATCTTTCAGAGCTTTTTCAGCAGTATGAATCATTTGATCGGCAAGATTTTTTGCTTCTGCGATTTCCATTTTCTTTTTATCAGATTCAGCGTTAGCTTCAGCTTCATTTTGCATTCTTTTAATATCTTCGTCTGTTAAACCAGAACTAGCTTCAATTCTAATAGATTGCTCTTTACCGCTAGTTTTGTCTTTAGCTTTTACATTCAAAATACCGTTAGCATCAATGTCAAAAGTCACTTCTACTTGTGGTACTCCACGAGGTGCTGGAGGAATACCGTCAAGAATAAATCTGCCGAGAGATTTGTTATCAGCTGCCATAGGTCTTTCACCTTGGACAATATGAATCTCTACACTTGTTTGACTATCAGCTGCAGTAGAAAATACTTGTGATCTATGAGTTGGGATAGTCGTATTTTTTTCTACTAATTTTGTAGCCACATTTCCCATAGTCTCAATACCTAAAGAAAGCGGAATCACATCCAGGAGTAAAACATCTTTCACATCCCCCTGCAAGACTCCAGCTTGTACAGCCGCACCCATAGCCACCACTTCATCTGGATTGAGATTTCTATTTGCTTCTTTTCCAAAAAGATTTTTAACAGCTTCTACCACCATCGGCATTCTAGTTTGTCCACCGACTAAAATCACATCATGAATTTCTTCTTTTTTAAAAGGAGAATTTTCAAGAGCTCTTTTGGTGATTTCTATTGTTCTTTCTACGAATGGACGTGCGATATTTTCAAGCTCAGCACGAGTGAGATTAATTTGAAGATTTTTTGGTCCATCTGCTCCAGCTGCCAAGAATGGAAGAAAGATTTCTGCTACAGATTGAGTAGAAAGTTCATGTTTTGCTTTTTCAGCTGCTTCATCAATTCTTTGTAGAGCTAAAGTATCTCCTGAAACATCAATACCACTTTCCTCTTTAAATCTATTCATGATGAATTTCATAATCTCTTGGTCAATATCACGACCTCCAAGATGAGAGTCTCCGTCCACAGATTTTACTTCTACTACTCCATCTCCAACTTCTAGAATGGAAATATCAAAAGTACCTCCACCAAAGTCATAGACGGCAAGTTTTTCATTTTTATTTGAATTAAATCCATAAGCTAGAGCAGCTGCTGTTGGCTCAGGGATAATTCTTTTTACTTCTAATCCAGCAATTTTTCCAGCGTCTACTGTAGCTTGTCTTTGAGTATCGTTAAAGTATGCGGGTACTGTGATCACTGCTTCAGTGACTTTTTCTCCAAGCTTTGCTTCAGCGTCTGCTTTCAATTTTTGAAGAATCATAGCAGAGACTTCTTCTGGACGATAATCTTTTCCTCCAAGAGTGATAAGTACTGACCCATTTTCTCCTTCTTTTAATTTATAAGCCACTTTTCCAATATCAGCTTGTACTTCTTTATCCTTAAAAGAGTGTCCCATATATCTTTTAACACCGTAAATAGTATTTTCAGGATTAATCACAGCTTGTCTTTTTGCTGTCACCCCTACTGTCCTTTCTCCATTTTTTGAATAAGAAACAACGGATGGAGTAGTCCTATAACCTTCAACATTTTCAATTATTTTTGGTTGTCCTCCTTCAATAATCGCTACTGCTGAATTTGTTGTTCCTAAGTCAATTCCAATAATTTTACTCATATTTGTTTCTTTCTTTTTTTTAAAATTTTTTAATAAGTTTATTCTTTTAATTTACCCACCTTTACTTTTGCTGCCCGGAGAATCTTGTCTCCCATTTTGTATCCTTTTTGAAGTACAGATATAATTTTATGATCTTTAGCTTTTTCTTCTGGAGATAATTCTATAAGTTCTACAGCTTCATGAAGAGTTGAGTCATACTCATCACCTTCTTTTCCATAAATATCCACTCCTGCATCAGCTAAAATATCTAAGAATTGAGAAAAGAGATATTCAACACCCACTCTCCAATTAGGATTTACATCCTCCCAATGTTCTTTATTGCTTCTTGCAGCATCATAACCGTCAAAGACCGGTAACATCTCTTTTACCAAATTTTCATTGGCAAATTTAATAATATTTTTTTTGTATTCGTCTAACTCACGCTCACGATTTTTATAATCTGCTTGAGCTCTTTGCCACCCTCTTAAATATTCATCTCTTTCTTTCTCAAGTCTTTTAACTTTGTCTTCAAACTTTTCTTTTAATTTTTCTTTTTCATTTTTTTTCTTTTGTCTTTCGGTCATCTCATCGCCATCCTCATCTAGTTCTTCAAAAACTATATCGTCACTTTCCGATTCCGCACTTCTAGAAGTCAAATCTTCATGTCTCTCCAAATCTTCTAGATTTTCTTTCTCTAAATTTTTATCTTTCATAATTTATTTTTAAATAACAAAACACTAATAAAAAATCACTCTGAAAAATACTCATCCGCAGCCCATTAGTGATATAAATATTATATCATGACAAATGATTTTTAACAAAAGAAAACCTCTGTATTACTACAGAGATTTTTTTGATCTTTTGGTTCTTTCTTTTACTTCTTCTAAAAAAATAAACCCTCCATTCTTTGCCCAATAATCATTCATATCTTCATAATAAAGATAA
This sequence comes from uncultured Candidatus Saccharibacteria bacterium, assembly GCA_964577625.1. Lineage (GTDB taxonomy): Bacteria > Patescibacteriota > Minisyncoccia > Phycocordibacterales > UBA5272 > UBA5272. The sequence goes on along the minus strand of CAZNZP010000006.1, from coordinate 10,951 downwards.
AGGTTATCTTTTGGTTGAGAATCAAAAACTATCCACCCCTCATCTCCAAAATCGTCTTCAAATGGTTTATGAAGCATAGAAATGTAATCAAATCCCATTTTTTTCATTTCTTCATTTGAAATTTTTAATCTACACAAGAAGACAGCTTCACCCTTCAAATCCTCAAATGAAATACCTTTGAATTTATCTCTGGCTAATCTTTTTAAGTTTTGGGTTGTACGATCTTGTTTATTTTCAATTTCATTCCCAGCCAAAACGTGAATTTTATATTTCTTTTTTAGCAATCTTTGCTCCTCATTATATTTTTTTATAAGAGAAGACTTCAATTCTTTCCGGAAAGAGTAACCTTCTTTTTCTAATATCGGAATCCAATCTCCACCAAATAGCCCTTCTCCGACTATAAATAAATTTTCCTTTTTTGCCATTTCTTTATATTTTAGAGATTTATAAAATAACGTTTACTAATATTAATCTAGCAACATTTTAAACCTATGTCAAACTGATTTTTAAAAAATAAAACTCGGAATAATCCGAGTTTTATTGCTATCTTTTTGACCAAGTTGGTCCTTTACGAGCTTTTTTGAGTCCGAATTTCTTTCTTTCTTTACTTCTAGGATCTCTTTTAAGGAAACCAAGTTTTTTGAGTGAACTTCTGAGAGCTTCATCTTCTTTTACAAGACATCTAGTGATACCGTGTCTGATAGCTTCGGCTTGAGAATGAATACCAGAACCAGAAACCTTCACAGTAATATCATATTTATTTGGAATATCAGATTTAGTGAAAGCAGAATTTACAATAGTGAGAAGCTCTGAAGTTTGAAAATAATCATGCACATCTTTTTCATTTACTGTAAAAGATCCTTTAGTCGCTGGAGTCATACGAACTCTAGCTGTCGCTGTTTTTCTTCTCCCAATGGCTTCAATATATTTTTCTTTACTCATAATTTTATAATATTAAACTATTCTTCTATTAAAAGATTTTTCATTCTCTTATCTTGTAATTTATTTTTTGGGAGCATGCCTTCCACAGCATGTCTCACGAGCTCCGCATACCCTTTTCTGTCTACCACTTCAGCAAAAGTTCTAACTTTTTGCCCTCCTGGATGACCAGAGTAAGTTTTGTGAACACTCGCATCCATTTTTTTACCAGTCAATTTAATTTTAGAAGCATTGATAACTTTTACTTTTACATCTGCAACTACATTTTTTGCAAAGCTTGCAGAATTTTTAGCGTTTAAAATAGAAGCTATTTCAGAAGAAAGTCTTCCTAGCACTTTACCTGAAGCATCAATAACGCATTCTTTTGTTTCTTTTACATTTGTCATATTTTTATACAAATTCAATTACAGCAATTGGTGAACCATCTCCAATTCTTTGACCTAATTTAGTAATTCTCAAATATCCCCCATTTACTTCTTTATACTTTGGAGCAATTTCTGTAAAAAGCTTTTTAGTCTCAGGTTCTTGATTAAGAATTCTACTGGAAACCAATCTTCTTCTAAAAACTGTATCTTCTTTAGCAAGAGTTACCAATCTCTCCACGAAAGGTCTAACCTCTTTCGCTCTTGCTTCAGTTGTCTCCATTTTTCCATGACGAATAAGATTAACAGCTAAACCTTTAATAAAGGCACGCCTTTGATTCTTTTCTCGTCCGAATTTTCTAAAATTTTTATGATGCTTCATGTTTTTGTCTCTATTTTATACACTTTTTTAAGGTTTTTTGCAACTCTTTTACTTTTTCTCTGCTTTAAGAGAAAGTCCTTTCCCGTCTAATAACTCTTTGATCTCTTCTACCGCCTTGTCACCAAGACCTCCCAGAGCTTTTAGGTCAGATTCTGATTTCTTTAAAAGTCCAGATAAACTTTTTACTCCACCAGCAAGAAGAGCATTTTCGGTACGTGTAGAAAATTGAAGATCTTCAATTTTAACTTTAGCTGGTGATTCAATAGAATCTTGTACATCATCAACCATGTTGTCTGACATCATTCCATCTTCTACCTCAAGCACATTCTCTTTAAATCCAACTACTGCTTGAAGTTGTTTAATCATAAGCGCAATAGAATGTTCCAAAACTTCTTTTGGAGAAACTGTACCATCTGTCTCAATGAAAAATCTTAATCTGTTGTGGTCTGTCCTATCACCGACACGCATATTTTCAACTTCATAACTTGCTCTTTTGACAGGTGTAAAAGCTGCGTCTAATGCGATATCTCCGATAGCTGTTCTTTCTTTTTCAACTTGTTCTTTAGAAATATAGCCAATACCTTTTTCAATTGTCATTTCCATTTCTAAAGAAACCTTTCCTGTAATTTCGCAAATGTATGCGTCTTTATTCAAAACTTCTACTTCAGAGTTAGCGCTAAAATCTGCTGCGGTGACCACTTTTGGACCCTTCACTTTAAGAGAAATCTTTTGTGGCTCATCACTATGTAAAGTAAAATTGACAGCTTTTAAATTTAAAATGATAGAAATAACATCTTCTTTGATACCATCTATAGTAGAAAACTCATGTTTAACTCCTTCAATAGAAAGAGAAGTAATAGCTGCTCCAGGAATAGAAGAAATGATTATTCTTCTGATTGAGTTACCTAAAGTATATCCATAACCAGGATACAAACCATCAATCTCATAAATGCCTTTATTATCTTCTTCTTTAATAATTTTTGGCTTGGATGGTAAGTTTATATTTTGTGAATGCATATTTTTTATTTTATTATTTTCTGACCTATTGTTCTAATAATTAATAAATTGACCGACAAAAATTAACAAAAGCTATTATAACACAAAAATACCATAGAAATCAAGGATAAATCTTGATTTATAATTATCTACTATAGAATTCTAAAACTTTTGCAAAATCAAATCCTCCTTCAATCTCTTTTGGTAAAGAAACTACTTTTGCTTCAAGTTTAGAAGATTCTAAAGTGAGCCAGTCTGGTGAAGCAAAATCTTTAAGCTTGTTAACAGCTTCGTTGAAGAGTTTGGTATTTTTTGATCCCTCTCTTACTCCAATAACATCATTTACTCTTACTCTATGGGATGGGATATTAATTTTCTTTCCATTCACGATAATGTGTCCGTGAGCCACGATTTGTCTAGAAAGAGCACGACTTTTAGCTAATCCCATTCTAAAGACTACATTGTCCAAACGAGTTTCAAGATTAATATATGCACCAAGTGCTGGAGCAACTTTGGTATTTGCTGCTGAAGCTTCTGCGTTTTTGATATAAGAAACAAATTGTTTTTCAGAAACTCCGTAAATATTTTTAATCTTTTGCTTCTCTTTCATTTGAATACCATATTCAGAAACTGGAGATCTACGTTTCTTTTCAGTATCAAGTCTTCCAGGAGGATAAGGTCTGGTATTCATCACACATTTAGGAGTAAAACACTTTTCCCCTTTTAGAAAAAGTTTTTCACCAGCTCTTCTACATACTCTACATTTTTTATCAATCATATTTTTATAATATTAAATTCTTCTTGGTTTCTTTGGCTTTGGACCATTATGAGGAACTGGAGTCCTATCTTCAATAGAGGTCAAATCAATTCCAAAAGCTGCAAAAGATCTAATTGCCGCCTCTCTTCCTGAACCAACACCTTTAACCACTACTTTTACCTCTTTAACTCCTGCTTGAGAAGCTTTTTCACCAATCACTTCAGCAATTTTTCCAGCTGCGAAAGGTGTACCTTTCTTTGCTCCTTTAAATCCAAGAGATCCTGAAGTTGACCAAATGATTACATTTCCAGATAAATCTGTAAGTGTTAATTTTGTATTGTTGTAAGTAGATTCTACATAAAGAATACCTTCTGAAACTTTTCTTTTTACTAGCTTAGAAAGAGCTCTACTTTTAAGAGCATTATCTAATCCTGATCCACTTTTTTTAACTACGCGTTTCTTTCCCATATTTTTTAATAATAATTATTCTAGGTCTTTTCGACTTTTCTTCTACCAGAACCCATGGTCTTTCTTTGATTACCACGAACTGTACGACTATTGGTCTTAGTTCTTTGTCCTCTAGTAGGTAAACCGCGAGTATGTCTTACACCACGATAACACTTTAAATCTCTCAATCTCTTGATATTGATTTGTTTTTCTCTTCTTAAGTCTCCTTCAATTTTAAAAGCTTCAACTTCGCGTCTAATATCTTTTTCTTCATCAGCTGTAAGCTCTGGAACTTTTTTACCAAAATCTATATTAAGACCATCTAAAATAGTCTTAGCTCTTTGGCGTCCGATACCATGAACCACAGTCAAAGCGACCTCTAATCTTTTATCTTCTGGAATTGTAATACCTGCGATACGCATAATGTTTAATAATGAAATTATCCTTGTACTTGCTTATGTTTTGGATTAGCACAAATAACACGAAGGTTTCCATCCCTTCTTATCATTTTACATTTTCCGCAAAACTTTTTAACAGATGATCTTACTTTCATAAGCAAAAAAATAAAAAACTAATTTTTAGTTTGTGAAAGGAAGTATACTATAAATATGGAAATAATGCAAACTTTCTAAGCACAATCTAAGGGTTAGCTATAACCTCCTAATAATCCTTCCTCGTCCTCCGTATGGATCAATCTCCACAAGGACTTTATCTCCTACTAAAATCTTGATTTTGAAGACTTTGATTTTACCTTTTAAAAAACAAATCATCTCTTGACCGTCCTTATCAAATTTCACTCTAAAAAGAGCAGCTGGTAAAGCTTCAATTACTCTACCCTCTTTAATTTCTAAAGCGTCGTCTTCAAACTCGTCTATTTCTTTATATTCTTTATTCATAATTAATTAACTCCTATTTTACCTTTTTTATCTTATTTCTTCAACGAGTTTGATCCTTTCAATAGCTGAAGGGAATTTTTTAGCCCAAGTAGGAGAAACTTTTACCGAACTTCCTACAATTGAAGAGCTGTAATTCGCTAAAACTTCTGTCAAAGAAGTGAGTTTTTGCCCAAGAAGTGAAGCTTTAATATTTTTACTATCGTAAGTCCAGACGACTCTCACTCTACCACTAGCATCAATTTTAATAATATTCCCAGTTAGATCAGTCTCTTTATCTAAAGAAAAAATAAGATGAGAAGTGTTATCCAAACGCACTCCCTCAAGTTCATTAAATCTATCTCCCAAAGCTTGTTGAGCGAGCATTTTTGCCAAAACTTCCTCTCGTATAGAAAGAATCACTGCAGATCCGGTTAATTCATAAGAATTCTTATCACTAGTCATAAGATCGGTCTGATTGTCTGTGTATGTGAGTAAAGGAGCTTTGGTTAAAGTCACATAATTTTCTCTCTTAATCTTTTCAGCTTGAGTGCTGATATTCGCCTCAATAGAAGAAGAGAGTTCTGCTTTAGCGTTATTTATATCATCTTGAGAAACAATTTGAACCATACCAGACATTCCACCAGTCATTGGCTCTGTAGATTTCGCAGAAAATCCTTCAAATCTAGCTGTCCCTTTGAAACCAGGAATAGTAAAAGTAGACGCCGGAATATTATATTCTGCTCCATAAGCATCCGCGGAAACTTTGACTTTGATAGCTCCTGGTACACTGCCAACCTTTCCTGGTACAGTTACACTTTCACTAATTCTAAATATTTTACCATCTGAAGTTTGAAATCTGGTATTAGTAATCAAAACTTGAGAGGAAGAAGAGTAATTATTATAAATAGTTAATTCTCCAGAAGCTTTTTGATTAACCTCTTTTGGCTCTGACTTTAAGACTGTCTTACTCATAGTAGAGCTAGCATAATCCATGATAATGTCATCTTTAAAAACTAAATAACTACCAGTCACTTCTATATCTTCATATTTTGGATGAATATAGAGCTTGGCACTATTGAATAAGAAAGTCCAAGCAGCTAAACCTCCCGAAATAAGAAGTAAGAAAATTATCCAAAAAGCCATTCTCCCTTTTTTCTTTTTACTTCTTTTTTGTCTATATTCTCTAATATTGTCCTCATCAAACTCTCTTTGACTATTATTATTAAAAAACTCACTTCTTTTTAATACATCAAACTCTTCTCCAGACCTATCTCTTCTATAACCAGCTGGTTTTACATCAAAATGAGAGGCAGCTTTTATCATAGGCTTCCCTTCCCTTGTGTATTCAATATCAGCAAATTCTTTTTTTCTACTTGAAGGAGCTTCTTTTTGATAAGAAATCTCCTCTTTTTCCTCAAAACGAGAGCGTCTTTCAGGCTCTCTTGCACTAGACTTTGAATTGCGATATGGTCTTCGTATATCTCTCATATGATTTTGAATCTTCTTTACTATTTTTAATAATAATTTTGTCTCTCAAATCTTCGCTCGACATATCATTTCCCAAATGGGAACCGATATTGATACGATTTATCTTTCTTATTATAACATGTATGCCTATACCGTATTGAGTGGGCTCTAAATAAAACTGTGAATAAGTTGCTGGTCTCTTTAAAAACTTCTCAAAGACACTCCCGTACTTTTCTGTAGTCACATAAAAAAAAGTAGGTATTCTATCTAGAAGAGAAATTCTTTCTAAATTATAAAGTATTCCAGAAAGCCAATCATTCATAATTGCTTCACTTACCAAATTTTCAGAAATTTGATTTAAACCAATATCAAATTCAGAACTAGTCGCTAGAGCATCGTCTTTCCAAAATTGTACCTGGGTCTTATTGTCTAGAACTTTAATATCTAAATACTTTTTTAAGTAGTGATCATTCATGTAAATATTTTAACATAAAATCGCCCAAGGTTAGGCGATTTTATTTATCAAATTTTATTTTTGCTGAAATTTTACTCTAAAACACCTTTGAATCTTCTGACACCCGCAGAAACTGATTCTTCTTTTGTGATTTTAAAAGTTTTACTTTGTAAAAAGTCAGTACTAGATTCCACATGAGGACCACCACATAATTCTCTAGAATATATTTCCCCGTTGTTTCCAATCATATTATAGACTTTGACAATTTCTGGATATTTATCCCAAAAAGCTCCCGTCACTCCCCCACTTTTTGCTTTTTCTTTTTCCATTTCTTCAATTTGTGTAGAAAATCCGTCCTTAATAGCTTCATTCACATATTTTTCAATAGCTTCAATTTCTTCTTTTTCTACTTTTCTATCAAAAGTAAAATCAAAACGAAGTCTTTCGCTATTAATATTACTTCCGGCTTGATTGACTCCCTCTCCTAAAATTTTCCTCATTCCAGCGAGCATCAAGTGACAAGTAGAGTGTAAGGCGGTGGTGATTTCAGACTGATCAGCCAGTCCACCTTTAAACATTCCTTCACTTGCAGTACGAGATTTTTCTGAATGTTCTTCTTTTAGTTTATTAAAAGTTTCTAAATCTACTTTCAAATTTCTTTCTTCGGCCAACTCTAAAGTGAGCTCAATAGGAAATCCATAAGTCTGTAAAAGGTTAAACGCTTCTTCTCCAGTGATACCGTCACCGGTAACTTTCGCAAACTCTTTCATGCCGTTATTTAAAGTTTTTCTAAATTTATTTTCTTCTTTTTCAAGCTCGGATAAAATTATTTCTTTATTTTTAGAAAGATTATCACCAATATACTCTTCCGCTTCTTTGTAGTTTTCTACAAAAGTCTCTCCAATACTCTTAGTGAAATTATCGTGAATATCCAATTTATGTCCTGCGACAATTGCGCGACGAATAAGTCTTCTCACAAAATACATTTGATCTTTATTACCTGGTACTACCCCATCTCCAATTAAAAATGTAGCCGCATGAATATGATCTAAAATAATTCTAAAAGAAGACTCATTTCCTGTATATGATTTGTGAGAAAGATTTTCTAAAATATTCTTTGCTTTAATAAAAATATCTAAATTAAAAATATCTTCATCATCAATAGTCGCTGCCGCCATTCTAGTAAGCCCACCTCCAAAGTCCACATTCTTTTGTGAAAGTTCTTCTATTCCAGCTTCTGTTTTTTTATATTGAATGAAAACACTATTTCCAATTTCCACAAATCTTCCACAATCACAGTTTGGATGACACACGCCATTAGCGAATTTACTATTTTCGTGAATTTGTTTCTTTCCTTCTGGATCAAAGTCAAAAAACATCTCTGAATCTGGTCCACCTGGTTCACCGACTGGCATATTTTCTGGGATTCCACTTCTACTCCACCAATTTTTTTTATCATCATAAAAATAAATACGATCTTCAGCTACACCATTTTCCAACCAATACTTTTTTGAATCTTCATCTTTTGGAAGATTAAATTTCTCATTTCCTTCATAGCAAGAAAAATAAAGTCTGTCTTTGTCTAAACCAAGACCGATTTCTTTATCAGTTAAAAATTTATACATCCACGCAATTTGTTCATGCTTAAAATAATCCCCAAAGCTCCAATTACCAAGCATTTCAAAAAAAGTAGTGTGGCGATTATCACCAATCTCTTCTATGTCTTGGGTGCGGAAACATTTTTGAGTGTCAGCAATACGACTTCCCATTGGATGTTTATCTCCCAAAATATAATTAATCATTGGCTGCATTCCGGCAGCAGTAAAAAGAGTGGTCGGGTCATTTTCTGGAACAAGAGAAGAAGATTGGATTATGGCGTGACCATTATTCTTCATAAATTCCAAATATCTTTTTCTTACTTCGTTGATTGTCATAATAATTTTAAGTTAAATAATTAAAAGCATTATAACATAAAGCTCTTTTTAGAAAAAATAAAAAACACGTCATTTTGACATGTTTTTTGAAAGGTAAAACCGAATTACATCTTCTCAAAGATTTTATCTTCTGGGAATCTCCATTTTTTGAATTTGAGATGTTCGTCTGTCTCATCTCTGTATCCGATTGACAAACAAACTACTGGCATAAAATCCAAATCAATATTAAGAATTTCTTTCGCTTTAATAGGATCAAATCCTCCAACAGCACAAGAATCTATTTTTAGTTCAGCACAAGCAGCGAGAGCAAATCCTAAGACTATATGAGCTTCTCTAGCTGACCATTCAGGAATCTTGTCCTCTCCAAGCATATTTCCAAAGAATTTTACTGATTTTTCATATTGAGAAATATCTTTATCGTTTTTCCTAAATTCATCGTCCCCTTTTGTCATGTCAGTAAACATTTCTTCTGTCCTATCTTTTAAATCTTTTCTGGAACAAAAAACAAATATTCTATCTGCGGTAGACATTTGCTCTTGATCAAAAGAGATGGCTCTCAATTTATCTTTAAGCCCTTGATCAACTACTTCTACCACGTGGAACATTTGTACTCCGAGACTGGTCGGAGTCATGCGAATAGCTTCACGAATTTTTTCCACATCTGCTTCAGATACTTTTTTAGAAGTATCAAATTTCTTGGTAGCATATCGCCAATTTAAATTTTGTAAAAATGACATATTTATTTTATTTTTAAATTAAAAATCAATAAAGGATTTAGCTATTGCAAACTTCATAACAAATATTAATAGGTTCAATCATTTTCTTAAAAGTCTCTTTAATATTTGATACTCTTTCTTCTGTCCACCATTCATCTGGTGTACCGTCCACTTCAGAGCTTAAAAGTGAAGTAGTGTTATCGTGTGACAAAACTTCTCCACTTTTAACCGCTGTTAAATCTGGGACAAAAATTCTAGGATTACCATCTTTGTCTTTATCTAAATAATCAGCCAACAAAGCTACCATCTCTTGATAGTCAGCTGTGTTTTCAGTACGAATTTCTCTCACATTATAATAATAAATTTTTTCTAGATTTTGTTCACGGGCCACCTCATCAAGATAAATAGTGTATCTTTGACACCATGGACACTCTGGAAAACCTAAATAGACTAAACCTGTTCCGCCTTTTAAGATATCAATAATCTCTCTAGCGGATTTATAGACAAAAACATTATTCTCAGCTACACCAGGATATTCTGCTTTAAATTTTTGTGCATCAACTGACTCCACCAATGTAGTGGTGGTCGTAGCAGAAGGACCAGGAGAAACTTTGTAAGCTGCCTTAAACAACCAATAAATACTTAAAATTAATACTAATAATAAAATTAAAATTAAAACTAATACATTGTTCTTTTTCATAGATACTTTAATTTTAGCACAGATATTCTCTAGAAAATTATTTAAATCTTATTGACGAATATAGCCAATCTTCTCCAAAACTTTGCAAAATCTTGGAGAGAAACTTTGAGATTTTTACCCTCTTCTTCGTTTTCCTTGGCGCTATCATTATAGATGAAATATTTTTCATTATTTTCTTCTTTGATAGAATGTAGCAAAATAGAATGTGGCTTATCAAAATGTATAAAATCTTTTGGCACAGAAACTATAATCATACCTTCCCCATTTTTTAAAAAATTAAAAATTTTGTTTATTCCATGATTCAAAATTTCTTCCGCATATTTTGTCTCTTTTCCAAAAGGTGCACTTTTAAACTCTTCCGCATAAGAAGGTAGTCCATAATTGTGAGAGAGAACTGTCAGTCTGTCATGTCTCCAATATCCAGGATCTACAAAAGCGTTTATATAAAGTCCTTTTTTCAATAATTCATTGGGAGACAGATTAAAATCACTTTTTAAAGATTTTAAAGCCATCCAAAGAGCACAAAGAGAACAAGCTCTATCTTTCCAGATTTTGTCTTCAATGTCTCTATATTGTGAGCAATAGGCAGTCGTCATAATAGAAACTATTGTAACATAGTTTTAAAATACGATCTTTGATGCGGGTCCACGAGGATTCGAACCTCGGTCAACGGTTTTGGAGACCGCTATTCTACCACTGAACTATAGACCCAGTCTTTAGATTTTAACATGAAAAAGCGAAAATAAAAACCTTTGCCTGCACTAGACAAGCAAAGGTAAAAACTGGCAGAGAAAGTCAGATTCACATCTCACACCTCTCTTTTCAATTAGAATTTATATTATAATAATATCACACATCACAAAAAAACAAAAATCATTAAAATGATTTGTTATTTAGTTCATAAAGAAATAAACTTTTATTA
>CAZNZP010000005.1:0-23017 GCA_964577625.1 uncultured Candidatus Saccharibacteria bacterium | reverse complement strand
GTAAACAATTTTTAAAAAGGTGTCCAAGTCTAAATCTTCTGCTCTAACTTTTTTGTTTAGGTTTAATTTTTCAAAAATTTCTTCCCAATTTTCTTCTTCCCATTCATTTTTTAAATTATTAAGCATCACTTTTCTTTTGTGTGAAAAAGCTTTTTTTATTAGTTTAAAATATTTTGCTTCCACTTCTTTATTTAAAATATTATTTTTCAAATCTATTTTTAAGACAGCACTATCAACTTTTGGTTTTGGAAAAAAGCTTCCAGCAGAAACTCGGTAAACAATTTTTGGAGTGCCATAAAGTTTAACCGCTAAAGAAAGAATAGATTCTTTTTTATTTTTAGCCACAATTCTTTCTGCTACCTCTTTTTGTACCAAAAGCACCATTTTTTCTGGCTTTTTTTCTATAGATAAAAATCTTTCAATAATAGCTCCGGTTATATAGTATGGAATATTGGCTATGAGTTTATATCTGACCTCACCCCTCCCTCTCCAAAGGAGAGGGTTCTTCTTAGATTCTCGCTCTTCAGTTTGGATCCTCTCCTTGGGAGGGGTTGGGGAGGTCGAAGTTATGGTTTTTGAAATATCCAAATCTAAAATATCTCCCCTTATTAAAATTAACCTTTCTTTTTCAATATCTTCTTTAAATTTTTCAGACAGAAAAGTCATCAAATCTTTATCTTTTTCTATAGCTATTATTTTTGTGGCACTAGATTTTAAAAGTTCTTCAGTCAAAGCTCCTTTTCCAGGTCCAATTTCCAAAACCACATCCCCTTTCACAATATCTCCAGCTGAGACAATTTCTAAAACAGCTTTTTTACTAGTTAAGAAGTTCTGCCCTAAAGATTTTTTTGGTTTCATTCCTTCAGTTTATCACTAAAATTCCAAAAAATCTTCCTCCCAGTCATCGTCTACATGATCATCAAAATCCCAGACTCTCTTTTTTGGTTTTTTAAAATCTTCTTCTAAATATTCTTGATAATAAACATCGTGATAAATAATCTGGTCTTCTTGGAGCTCATTAGCGTCTTCTAGAAATTCACTCGGCACATTTACTCTTTTCTCTCCATAAATTGTCCTCATTTCTGCAAAACAAAGATAAAGTTTTTTCTTAGCTCGAGTAATAGCTACATAAAAAAGCCTTCTTTCTTCTTCTGTCTCTTCTAAACTCTTTTTACTATTACCAATATCAATATGTGGAAATAAATCTTGCTCAAGCCCAGTGACGAAAACATAGTCAAATTCTAAACCTTTGGCAGCGTGTATAGTCATGAGGCGTACACCGTCAATACTACCTTCATCATCTTGATCACTTTTAAGAGAGGTTTCATCTATAAATATTTCAAAAGCTTCAGAAGCTGGCATACCATCAAACTTTTTAGTTATAGTCACAAGCTCTCTCACATTTTCCAACCTTTCTTTATCATCACTAGAGCCGTGCAACAATTCTTCTTCTATACCAGAATCTTTAATTATCATAGTGATAATTTCTGAAAGATTTTTACTATTATTTTCTATTTCATCTTTTATTTTGTCTAAAAACTCATAGATAATATCAATTTTTTGGCGCATAGAAGCTGATAAACTCTCTATTTCTCCAGCAAAAATTTTAGCAATACTAGCTTTACCAATTCCTTTTTTTGGAGTCTCTAACACTCTTTTTAAATCAGCTAAATTGTGTCTATTTAGACTTGCCCTCAAATAACTCATTACATCTTTCACCTCTTTTCTTTCAAAGAACTTTGTGCCGAGCAAGTTGTAAGCTATATTATTTTTAATAAAATATTCTTCTAAAATACGAGATTGAAAGTTTGTTCTAAAAAGTACTGCTATATCTTTTAATTCCACCCCTTTTTCTCTTTCAAGCTCTTTTATTTTTTTGACTACAAAATCTGCTTCTGCTTTTTCATCAAAAGTTGGACAGATTTCTATTTCCTCTCCAGTATTTTTATTAGTAAAAAGATTTTTTGGAAAACGAGCTTTATTTTTTTGAATAGAAATATTAGCTAAATCTAAAATGTTTTTGGTAGATCTATAATTTTCTTCCAGTAGCACCACTTTTCCATCAGGAAAATCTTTTTCAAAGTTTAAAATATTTCTCAAATTTGCTCCCCTCCAAGAATAAATATTTTGATCAATATCCCCCACTACACAAATATTATTTTCTTCAGTATCCAAAAGCTCTTTAATGAGCTCATATTGAGAATTGTTTGTGTCCTGATACTCATCTATATGTATATATTTAAATTTTTCACGATAATATTTTTTAGCTTCTGGATTTCTTTTAAAAAGTTCTATAGTTTTAATAATTAAATCATCAAAGTCAGCAGAACCTTGTTTCAAAAGCTCTTTTTCATAAAGTCGCCAAACTTTTTCTACAATTTCCATATTATAACTAGAGACTTTTTTGGCGTAATCGTCCACAGTTTGCCAAGCACTCTTTTCCCTACTTATAGCGTTTCTAATTTTTGAAGCGTCATGAAGTTTGGGGTCTAAATTTAAATCTTTCAAAATATTTTTAATAATCTGATTGCTATCAGAAGTATCTAAGACAGTCAGATTTTTAGTAAAACCAAACTCTTTTCCAAATTCTCTCAAAATAGAAAGTCCTAAAGAGTGAAAAGTTTTAATGGTTGGCAGATTATGGTTTAGCCAAATATTCTTTTCATACTTATCTATCAAATTTTCTTCTTCCAAACGAGAAAGAATTCTTTCTAGCATTTCTTTGGCAGCTTTATTGGTAAAAGTTACACAAAGTATATTTTTCGGTTCAGCTCCTTCTTTAATAATATTTATTACTCTTTCAGTAATAGTCTTAGTCTTTCCAGCACCTGCTCCAGCCAAAATTAAAAGCGGACCTTTAGTATTTTGTACCGCTTCTAATTGTTTTTCATTTAGCAAGATTTTCTCCATAGAGAATATTCTAGCATAAAGAGAATTATTTAGAAAAATTAATCCTTCTTTTCGTATTTTTTTCTGTAAATTCTTTTTAAGAAATGTTTAACAGTTTCATCTTTTTTAGGTTCAGAGCCAGAATCCTCTACTAAATCATTTAAAATATCTAAAAGTTTTTCTCTATCTTTTTCATCCACATCTCTAAATTCTTTTTTCTCTTTCAAGAAATCTTTTGCATTTAATTTTTCTAAAACTGTAAAAAAAGTATTTTTCTTGAAAAGAAATCCATTCTTCTCAAATTTGTCTCCGATTTTTTTAATTTTTTCTTTGACGTATTTTTCTTTTTTGTCATATTCAGCTTCATCTTTATATTTTTCCTTCTTTTCATCATCGTCACTTTCTTCTTCGTCATCATTTCTACCATCTTCTTCTTTTTCTTTTTTATATTCTTCCTTTTCTACCTTTTTCTCTTCCTTCTCCTCTTCGTATTCTTCTGTAATTTCTTTTTTAACTTCTTTTCTTTCTTCTTCACCATCTTCTTTTTCGTCACGAGATAAATTTAAGCTATAAACTTCTTCTTTTTCTTCCAGAACAGGATCCTCACAAGAAACTTCTACAGACACAGCGTTTTCTGGTTTTTCTGCCAAAGTATAAACTTCTAAATCTTTAATTCTACTTTCCATTTGATCTAAAACAGAATTAATTTCAAACAATTTAGCATTAATCTTTTCTTCAATATCTTCCTCGGAAGTAGCTAAGTTTTCATTTTGTAGAAGAAGGTTGTTGTGAATATCTTCCTCTAAAGCTTCTATTTTTCTGTCTAAAGATTTTTCCAACCTTTCAAATTCACTTGAGATTTCACTACTAGCAACTTCAGCAAATTTCCTAATCTCTTCTCCGACAATTCTTTTGCTGACTTTTTGAATCTTTTGTTGAAGCATATCATCACTTTCTTCCCTGCCTCTTTCTGAAAGAGAGAGAATGTTTCTTTTTTCTTCGGCGTGATCCAAAGTTCTTCTAGCTATACGTTTACGTACAGCATCCATTTCGTCATTATTATTTTTAATATAAGGACTTTTGATGTCTAGTTTATCATTGTACATATTTTTTCTAATTATTTAATAAATAAAAGCTTTTTCTTACAAAAATTATATCATATTTACTCTCTCATTCACCCCTTAATTTTTCCTTGTTATTATGCTATAATTGTTTCTACCAAAAAGACATATAAATCCTCCAAGGATTTGTCTAAAAGAGTTAGTAAAAAATGATAAAAAAGACTGAATTTACTTGCTCAATCGTTTATGAAAAAAAATAGAACAACAAAAAAGGTTATTTACTCCCCACTTATCATTTTGGCGGTTTTTATTTTAGCTTTTAGTTTTATCCACAAGGCAGACGCTTCTATTTTTAGTGGTGTTTTATCTCTTTTTTCTAAAAACAAAAATTCTACCAATACAGAAGTAGTAGACATTACCCCTTTCCTTCTTCGTCCAAATTTATCTAGAGCTAGTTCTCAAGAAAATCCGACAGCTGAAGTTTTTGCTATTAAAGAAGAAGAAGCTGCTCTTCGAGTACAATCTGGATCTATGCGTGTCTCTACTGAAAAAGAAAAAGTGACAGATGACACTATCAGTATTTATGAAGTTAAAACAGGAGACACTTTAGACTCCATTGCAAAACTTTTCAATATTAATAAAAATACTATTATTTGGGCAAATGATTTAGCAGGGAAAGCTATTAGACCAGGAGACACTATCCTTATCTTCCCGATGGATGGTATTCAATATACAGTTAAAAATTCTGGCACAGTGGAAGATATTGCTAAAAAATATAAAGTAGATCCTATAGAGGTAGCAGCTTACAACGGTGTAGCAGTAGATACTAAATTAGCAAAAGGACAAACCCTTTTCATTCCTGATGCTGAAGCTGAAATTAAACTTCCTGCAAAATCTACCACTAAAAAACTTGCAACCCCTAAATATGGAAATAATACTATTGCTGGATACTTTATGATGCCAGTATCTGGATGTGTAAGAACTCAAGGTCTTCATGGTCCTTATGGTACTGCTGTAGACTATGGATGTAAAATTGGTACCCCTACTGTAGCAGCTGCCGCAGGTACAGTCCTAAGATCTACTGCTGAAGGATATAATGGTGGATATGGTGGGGTGATTATTATCTCTCATCCAAACAAAACTCAATCAATTTATTCTCATATGAATTCTGTGAGTGTGAGTGTAGGACAACAAGTAGAGCAAGGACAAGTCATCGGTACTACTGGAAATACTGGACGCTCTACTGGTCCACATCTCCACTTTGAAACTCGTGGAACCGGAAATCCGTTTTAATAAATAGCTAAAGAAGCTATAAAAATATCCTGACACTATCAGGATATTTTTATTTAAGAGGGTAAATTTAATATTTATTTACTGATTTATTTTTGGTCTATATTGAAGCGCTTCAAGAATATGACCCAGCTCTATACTTTCTTTTTCTTCTAAATCAGCAATAGTTCTAGAGACTCGAAGAATACGATGATAAGCTCTAGGTGAAAGATGAAGTTTAGCAGCATAAATATCTAACTCCCTTTTTATATCAGGACTCAGTTCTGCAAAGATAGTAATATCTTTTGAGCTCATATCTCTATTCATTTCTACTCTTTCATCACATTTTTCAAAACGACATTTCATCTTTTCTCTAGCTTTCAAAATCTTTTCTTTAAAGACGAGACTGCTCTCCCCATCTTTTTCTTTAGAGCCAAGTTGTTCGTAAGAAATATTAGAAACATTCACCCACATATCAATTCTGTCCATAATTGGTCCAGACAACCTTCTTTCATATCTCGCAATATCATTTGGAGTGCAGATACATTTTTTATCTTTGTTTCCCCTATTGCCACAAGGACAAGGATTCATAGCGGCGATTAAAATAAATTTCGCTGGAAACTTTTCTGTACCTCTGGCACGAGAAATGGAGACATGACCTTCTTCAAGTGGTTCACGAAGAGCTTCAATACTCTTTCTTTCAAACTCTGGAAACTCATCTAAAAATAATACTCCACCATGAGCGAGAGTCACTTCACCAGGTTTGGGAATTGATCCGCCACCGACAAGAGAGACATAGCTTGAAGTGTGATGTGGAGAGCGAAATGGGGCTTCTAAAATTAAATTCGTATTTGCTAAATCTCCTGAGCCAGCAATAGAATGTATCTTGGTAACCTCTAAAATATTTTTATAATTCAAATGCGGAAGTAGTGAGCGGGCGGCTCTAGCAAGCATAGTCTTACCTGTACCTGGAGGTCCATAGAGAGCAATATTGTGTCCGCCAGCAGCAGCGATGAGTAAAGCTCTTTTAGCTACAGCTTGCCCTTTGATATCTTGCATATCAATATCTATTTTTGTAGCATTAAATTTTTCTAAAAAAGAATTGATATTAGTTGGTTTTTGTTTTTGGAGTCTCTTTTTACCAGAAAGATGATTAACTACTTCTTCTAAAGTCTCTACGCCATAAACATTTAGATTTTGAATGAGAGCAGCCTCTTCTACATTTTCTTTTGGTAAAAATATATTTTTTAAATTATTATTTTCAGCTAATTCAGCTATAGCCAAAGCTCCTTTCAATTTTGCTAAATGACCTTTGAGAGAAAGTTCTCCCACAAAAAGAGATTCACCCACTTCTTTTTCATTTACTAAAATTTCTTTATTGGCTATAAGATAAGAAAGTGCTATGGGTAAATCAAATCCTGTCCCTTCTTTTTTCAAATCACCTGGCGCAAGAGAAATAGTGGTGCGCTGATTAATTTGTTTTGGATTAGTAAAGCCAGCATTACGAAGAGCAGAAGAAATTCTGTCTTTACTTTCATCTATAGCTTTATCTCCAAGACCAATTAGAGAAAAAGCATTTATCCCTCTTCCAATATCACATTCTACTTTTATGAGATACGCTTTTAATCCTATAACCAAGCTTGATTTGATAGAAGCGAAAGACATAAGAATTAATTGGTTTGTATAGTTCGTGCAGTTTCTAGGAAATCATTTATAGAAGTGGTCATTATTAAATATCTTTTATTGGCATATCCATAAACAATAGCAGTGAGTCCTGCATCAGCCACCTCAAAGTCTTGATTGTTTAAAGTCTTACTTTCCCAGACTACATCCTCAGAAGACATTGGTTTTGGATCTATCAACATAGGAGTGTTATTATTGTTTCCGTTTGTGGTCGTAGAAGATTCTGTATCTCCAAAAATACTTCCAAAATCACCAATATTTGGAGGAAGATTTTGAATCTTGAAAGCGTGGAATAAGTCACTACTCAAATCTCTTTTATGGGCTAAGATATAAGCAAAGAGTGCAGAATAATTATCAATACCACTTATGTCATTTGGCTTGATGGTCAAGATAATAATATTATTTCTTAAAACTATAGCTTGTGTATATGGAGCAATACCTGGAGCAAGTTTAGGAAGGATTTCTGCTAAATCATTTTGAATACCTTCTTGTTTGATTTGATCTTCTTGTCTTTGGGTAGATTCAGCTATGAGTCTAGCTGCTTCTTGTCTTTCTAAATATTTATTATAAAAATAATAACCCAAAAGAGCTAAAGAGGCTGCGATAAAAAGCACAGCAATAAAAGTTAAAACTTTTTTAGTGAGAGAAGACTTCTTTTTTTCTGGGACAAGAATATCACTTTTTTTGTTTATCTTTTCTATGCCTCCAGTGATCGGAGCTTCATCAAAACCACGATGATCATTCACATCGTCTTCAAATGTACGGATGGTTGGTATATACGCCATAAAAAAGAAATCTAATTATAATAAAATTATATCATGAAAGAAAAATTTAAATTATTTTCTCTTCTTGCTGTATTTTTTATTTGATATATGTTTTGCTCTTTTGTGAGCAATGACAAATCTTTCAGGTCTTTCGCACATATCAATAAAATCTTCACTAACTTCTTTGAGTCTTGAAGAGGTTGAGCGACCAAAAGAAATCACTTCTACCTGAGTAGAATTTTTTAAATATTCAATAAGAGGTTCAAAATCTCCATCCCCTGTAGCGAGAACTACGGTGTCCACTTTAGGAGCAAAACGAATAGCATCTATTGCTAATCCTACATCCCAATCCCCTTTTTTGTTTCCCCCATAAAAGACTTGCAGATCTTTAATCTTTGTCTCAATTCCAATTTTAGTCAAAGCATCAAAAAAGTCTGTTTCATCCCCTGCTTCAGTAGCGATGACATAAGCGATAGCTCTCACTAAGTGTCTGCCAGCGACAGCTTCTTCTAAAACATTTTTAAAATTCACTTTGGCGTTATATAAATTTTTTGCACTATGATATAGATTTTGAGTGTCAATAAAAACTGCCACTCTCTGGTCTTTTTGTTTAATAATAGACATATATTTATTTTTTACTTTATTCCGAAAAATGTTTTTTCAAGTCGGACCCACTTCACGAAAGACTTTCAAAAACATTTTTCTTATTTTTAATTATGATTTATAAAATTTAATTCTTAAACTTTCTAATACAAAAATTACTTATTTATTATACAAGATAAAACAAAATATCTTCACTTTTGAGTGAAGATATTTTGTTTATGCTCGGAGTCCTAATTTTTTAGTGACTTTTTTGTGAACTTCTGGCTGATTTTTCTCCAAATATTTTAGATGAGATCTTCTGTCAGCAACCAATTGGATTAAACCTCTTCTAGAACTGTTGTCTTTCTTGTGTTTTTTGAGATGGTCAGTGACTTCTTCAATTCGGCGAGTTAAAATCGCAGCTTGAGCAGCAGCAGAGCCAGTGTCTTTGTCATGCAATTGAGTTTCCTTCATAGCATTCGCCTTTTTTCTTTTTGTAAGCATATTAATATTAAAATTATCTTGACTTAAACAAGTTTGTATATCATATCATACTTTTACAAAAAAAGCAAGTACATGATAACACTCATAATCATGTGCTAAAATTAATCTATGTCGCACAATATTTCACTCAAAGAGCTTGAAGAGTTAAAGGATAGCTTTTTAGAATACATAGAAATTGAAAGAGGAAGATCGCTTTTAACTGTCCGAAACTATACTCACTATTTAGATAGGTTTTTTAAATTTCTAAAAGAAAATAAATATTCTACTGTAGATGATAGAGTGATGCGTGAATATCGCCTCTACTTGAATCGCCTCCCTTCCAAAGCTAATCATAATTCTAAAAATAAACTTTCTGAAACTTTGGATAAAAAAACTCAAAATTATCACCTAATAGCTCTTCGTGCTTTTTTGAAATATTGTCGCCGAAAAGAAGCTCAAGTTTATAATCCAGAAAAAATTGAATTAGCTAAGACTTCCCAAAGAGAGTTAGATTTGATTACTGAAAAAGATCTTACGAATCTTTTGGCTGCTCCCGAAGATTTTTATAAAGTAAAATCTAAAGAATTACATAGTGAAAAAAATAAAGTTAAAAATAAAGGTGAAGCAGAAAAAGTTTTGTATTTATCTATGCTTCGTGACAAAGCGATATTGGAAACATTTTTTTCTACCGGACTTCGTGTGTCTGAGCTTTGCTCTTTAGACAGAGATGAAGATTTGTCTCACGGAGAAATTTCTATTCGTGGAAAAGGAGGAAAAGTGAGAGTGGTTTTCTTTTCAGACTTTGCTAGGGATGCTATCAAAACTTATTTAAAAGAAAGAGTGGATGTAGATGATGCGATGTTTATAGATTTATCCTTTACAGCTAAAGGAAGAATTAAAGAGGGTAAAGATTTGAGATTAACCTCAAGAAGTGTAGAAAGGATTATTAAAAAGTATGCAGAGTTTGCTGGTATTTCTAAAAAGTGTACCCCTCATGTTTTGCGTCACGCTTTTGCGACAGATCTTTTAAAAAATGGAGCAGATTTGAGAACGGTACAAATGATGCTTGGTCACGCTTCTATTGCCACTACTCAGATTTATACCAATGTCACCAACAAATTCTTAAAAGATCAATTTGCAAAGTATCATTCAAGGAAGAGATAAGCTTTTTATTGTTCATGTGTTAAACTACCTTTATGAAAATAATAACTTGGAATGTAAATGGGCTACGAGCTATTGAAAGAAAAGGAGAATTAAATAATCTTATACAAAAGTACTCCCCTGATATTATTTGCCTACAAGAGACAAAATCTACAGTTGATCAACTTCATGATGACACTAGAGACAAGCAGGGATATTTTTCTTTTTTTGAATCAGCACAAAATAGAAAAGGGTATTCTGGGGTGGCGATTTATACCAAAACTCAACCTATAAAAGTCTTAGGTACTTTGGGATACAAAGAGAATGAGTTTTTAGACAATGAAGGCAGAATGATTATAGCTGAATATGAAGATTTTTATTTATTGAATGGGTATTTCCCAAATGGAAATAAAAGCGAGGAACATTTTCAATATAAATTAGATTATTATAAAAAGACTTTAGAGCTTGCTAGAAAATTAGAAAAGAAAAAACCTATTATCCTTTGTGGAGATGTGAATGCGACAGTAGCTGACATTGATCTTGCTCGTCCAAAAGAAAACGCTGGACAAGTCGGATGTACTCCAGAAGAAAGAGAGCTTTTAGCAGAATGGAAAAAATATTTCCTTGATATTTGGAGAGAGGAAAATCCAGAAAAAGAGGAATATACTTGGTGGGATATGAAGACTTTTGCTAGAGAAAGAAATGTGGGCTGGAGAATTGATTACTTTTTTATTTCTAAATCTTTAAAAGATAAAGTGTATGATATAAAAATTTTAGGAGAAATTTATGGGTCAGATCATGCTCCGATGATTTTGGATATAAAACTATAAAAACTTTCTAATCTATCTAAATTTTAAATAAAATAAAAACACCCTTTCTTCAAGAGTGTTTTTATTTTTTATTTTATTAGTTTACGAGAACGGATGGGGAGGTGTTGGTGGAAAGAATTTCAAAGGAGTCTGATAATGGAACTTCAAAGAACATAATTTTACAATACCATGATGTAGAATCACAAGTTGCTGGAGGAGTTGGAGGGGTATAACTTCCACCACCACCACCACCGCCATTCATCATGATAAGTTCTGCAGCTATTCTTTGAGAAGCTTCATACTGAGCTTCAGCTGTTTTTATTTTTAAGAATTTTAATACATTATTAAAGCTGAATTTATTATTATCACTATCCATCTTATATAATGCTGGCTGCTCACGACAGATTTGTCCTGGGGGACACGGTAGATTTATTTCTGGACAAGTCAGGTTTTCACGAATCCTACTTCCATCCGGGCAGTCTTTATAACAAGTTGCAGTAGAAAGAACAACGCTTCCGTCTAAACACACTTTAGTTGATGGACAGGCGGTAGTTTCAACAATCCTACTTCCATCCGGACAAGTTTTGTAACAAGTTGCAGTAGAAAGAACAACACTTCCATCTAAACAAGTCTTGGTTGATGGGCAAGTGTTGGCTTCAGGAATTCTACTTCCATCTGGACAGTTTTTATAACAGGTTCCAGTTTCAACAACCTTACTTCCGTCTAGACAAGTTTTGTAAGTAACAACAGGTGCAGGTTGAGTACCTGCTGTATTCCACCAACCTTTATTAATTACATTTCTCGTTGGAGTATAAGCTGTATAAGAAGGTCTAAATTTAAATTGAGCAACATACTTTCCAGGGTCTGCGTTTGTCGGTATATAGATAGATGAAGGGAATTCTTCCATACCATAAACATATGTTCCAGATAAGATTGGACGCATACCAGTGCTAACTTCAGTTATTGTTGGTCTAAAAGTATTTATATAAGTATTCGCATAAGCATTTAAAATAGAATCTGTAGTTAATATACCGTCATATACATCAGAAGTTTTAGTTCCTGAATATTCAAAATATTCAACGGTAAATGATCCAACCAACTTACCTCCAGTTTCAACACGTAAATTATCTAAAGATCCAGATTTTACTCTGATTTCACTAGCATTTACAGGTATGCTTGGATAAGAACTTCTAATATTGTCTCTTGAAATATATGCTCCATCGTAAGCACTAAAAACTCTAGTACCATCTTTTAAGTAAACTGTACTGTTGTCGTAATCCATATAAATACTTGGACTCTCAGCAAGTTTTTTAAGAGTTAAGTATTTAGTATTGTCTGGCTTTCCTATTTCAAGGTTATATTTATAGAGATAAAGAGCTTGATTTTGTGTTACTCCATTTGCACATCTGATATCTTGTTTTGGATTGATATAAAGATAAGGATAGATTGTGTCTCCTCCTTTAAACTTACCGTAAGTTCCACCATTTAGGCGATGCTCAACAGATATATCAACAGTAGTAGTTATTTTTCCTGTCGAATCAGTAGAAACAAATATTACATGATCTACATCAGCACTAGCAATTTTTACTGCAGAAAATATAAGAGCTGGAATCATTAAAGTGAGTATTATATTTTTATTTATTTTCATATTTTTATAATTATTGTTGTTCATTACTTATTTTTTTCGACCTTTTGTTTTCTTAATAGTAAAATTCCATAAGCTATCAATGCTAGAACCACAATAAAGATTATTGTGTAGAGAGCCTTGAAGTTAGCAAAAGAATAAGCTGCAGTTGGAATATTAGCATTTATTTGCACATCAGTTACTGGATTATTTAGGTCTATTTTAGTTGTGTCTAAAATATTACCTTCAGAGTCTGTAATACTTACTTCCGCTATAGCTTGAGGACATTCTCTATTGATACTTATATTGAGAGTATCTTCTCCTAAAACATTTTCTGGAGTTTTTGTGTTCTTACTAGACGCACCACAAACTTCTCCTGTAGAATTTTTTATTTCCCCTTTAATTACATAAGAAGCATCAGCTCCAGGTAACCTTGAACTTGTAAAAGTGTCAGCTGAAGCGGTCCAGAGGACTTTTAAGTTTGCCACATCTCCATTTTCATAATTAGTTTTATCTAAAATGGTATTTTGTATAGTAGCAGAGATTCCAGAGACAACATAGTGTAAGAAAACAGAATAAGACACTTTCTCTCCTTTACTATTAATTAAGAAAGTATCTATATCGTAAGCTTGAGGGGTAGATAATACAGGAACTTCAAAACTAATTGTTTGTGAGCTTTTTCCTTTTACAGAAATAATTTGTTCAAGTATATTATTAGCTAAAATGTCTCCAAGCTGATCCCTCTTATGTGTAATTAATTGTAATTTTAATTCATCTGATTTGGAAGTATTGTTTGTCACTTCACAAGAAGCTGTTAATTTTTCTTCTTTAGCATTAATAGTTACCCCTTCTCCAAAAGCATATTTTGTATCAGGGTCTTCCCCTGCAATTCTAAGATAACACTTGTCTATATTCAAACCGGAACTATTTTCAATGGTTATATCTTTTTCTGGAAAACCTATCGGTGAGGTTGCTAAAAGCATACCATTTTGGTTTTGAGCAACAATTAACATTCTATAAATACCATCTGGAATATAATTTGGAATAGTATATTCTATGGTTATTTCTCTAGCATCTTCTTCTCCTAAAGTTATAGCTTCATTTGCTAGATACATATCTATTGGTTTACTACCATATTTTCTAATAAGTTGTATCCCATATCTAATATCTGGTTGTATACCCTCTCTATTTGTTAATGCGAAAGAAATAGAGTAGGTTCGGTTATTAAGTTTTGTATTTTCGGCATTATAAATATTTACCGTAGATACTTTAATAACCTCCATTTGTATTTCTGCAGGATCATCAGCTGTTTGGGCTCGAGTAGTATTCACTCCAAAAAAAACAAACAAAGCTAATATTCCAACAGAAATAATTTTTAAAATTTGTTTCATAATTAATAAATTAAATTAAACTAATAAAATAAATAAATGCAATAATCTCACTTTATTTATATTAAAATTATATCAAGTATTCCAATGAAAGTCGCGAAAGTTATTCACACAAAATAAAATCACACATTATCTTGTGTGATTTTATTTTTAATAATTTTTCGTTATTCTAAAAAGTTGTTTTCTCTAAGAGTATTTTTCTCTTGCATTTTCATTTCAGCTTTCTCTGCTCTCTTAATCTGATTTACAGTTTTACTTATTGATTCGCGATTATTTCTCTGTGTCTGTACCGCGGCATTTGCTGTCGGAGATCCTGAAAAGAGCATAGTTCCCGCTAAAGTCACACCGGAAACCCCTAGAAGAACATCTTTTTGAAGCCGTTGAAGGCTATATCTTCTAGTCATATTTATTATGTTTTCTTTATTTTTCAACAAAAAACCAAGTAATAAATTTTGTATATGAACTCTAGAAATTCATATACATATTTATTGTATCAGAGATTTTAAGATAGTTAAATTTTCTTAATTTAAAGCTAACAAACCAGGCAATTTTCCATCTTTAATAAGATAAGCCAGCATGGCTCCTCCGGCTGTAGAGACAAAGATATTATTTTTCAAGGACATTTTGAGCTTTTTGGCTAAAACGAGAGTATCCCCTCCTCCAATAAGGACGTTATTTGTTAGCTTTTTTAGCTCTTTTAAAACTGCTACAGTCCCCATTTCAAATCCATCTTCATAAAGTCCCAAAGGTCCATTTAAAATAATATTCCCTGATTTTTCAATCTCTTTTTTGAGAATTGCAAAAGTAGCTGGTCCAATATCTGCTATATAATCACTCTTTTTTAACTTTTCCACAGCTTCCACTTTTTTATTTTTTAAAATAGCGTCTATCGGAAGAATTAATTGTTTATTTTTTACAGCTTTTTCCAAATCTTTCTTTAGAGCTGAAGATAATTTAAAATCTTTTTCATAAAAAGAAGTACCAATTTCTAAATTAAAAACATCTTTTAAAATTTGATTTGCCATTCCTCCTCCTACAAAAACTTTCGCGTCCAAATCTAAAAACTTTTTAATTAAAGGAAGTTTGGTAGAAATTTTTGCCCCAGAAAGAATCATCAAAGTCTTACTTTTTTTATTTTTAGCTAGCTTTAAAGTTTTTTCTAAACTTTTTATTTCTCTTTTACTTAAATCCCCTAACGAGACTTTTTTCTTTTCTTTTTTAAAAATTTCTGGAATGCCGACAATAGAAGCATGCTCTCTATGCATAGTCGCAAAAGCATCGTTTATATATGAATCCCCTAGTGAAACAAAATAGTTAGTTGTCTCTTTAAACTCTTTTGAATTTTTAGCAGCAGTCTCCCCTTTCTGAAATCTCACATTCTCTAAAATTTCCACATTCTCATTTTCTTTTTTATTTAATTTTTTACGTAAATAATTTTCTACTGGTTTGAGAGAATCTTTTTTCTCTCCTTTACCCAAATGTGACAAGATAATCACTTTATTTTTTATGGCAAGATTTTTAATTTCTGAAAGCACCGCATCTATTCTTTCTGTGTCCAAAAGTTTACCATCTTTACCTATTGGCACATTTAAATCCAAACGTAAAATAATTTTTTTCATAACAAATAAAAAGTAAATAAACTAATAAAAATAATATTTAAATGTTGAAGAAATTTTTTAAACTGTAGCTTCAACAAGTATTTTAGCTAAATCTTTTGCAGAAGAAGTTTCATTGTTAATCAAAATCCCGTCTACACTCCCTTCTTTTAAAATAGAGTTGATATTATCAATATTTATTGGTCCACTATAAAGAATTCTTACTTTCTTGGCATTATCAATTCCAAAAAGATTAGCGATAGCTCTACGAATAGCTATGACTTTTTCTTGACAATCGTCTACATAAACCCTATCCATATTCAAAACTTTTTTCCCAGTTTCATAGCAAATAAAAAATTTATCAAAGAAATTATAATGTAGATTTTTCACCATTCTTTTTACAAAATTAGCTAAGAAAGTCAGATCATCATTATGACTTTTAATGACCAGTACAGTTTCCATACCATTTTGAAGAGAAGTTTTTAATTTTTCTTCTAAAATTTGAAATTCTTTTTCTTTTGCTTTGATCAAAGCTTTTCTTTGTTCTTCCAATTCTTTTTCAGGGTCCACTTTCTCCTCTTCTATCACCTCCTCTTTTTTATTTTGAATATTTTTTTTACTTATACTATTTAATCTTTGCAAAAAGACATTATCAATTTCATTTTTTTTGGAAGATTTTTGATCTTTTAGATTTGTTGGCTCTTCAGATGAACTTTTATTTTCAAAATCAATATCATTATTTAAAATTACAAATTTTGTACCAATACTTTGGATTTGGGAAAAGGTTACACAGTTGTTCCTGTTAGTCTTATCTATTTCTTCAAAGTTTTGGGCGCCAATAATTATCTTTTTTAATTTTTCATTCTTTTTATCTTTTACAAATTCTTGAAGAGGGTAAATAAAAGATGACGGGACAGACAAATAGAGATTCAAGTCTCTTTTCTTTGGCTTCTTTTTTAATTCTCTTTCTTTTTTCTTGGCTAAATCCAAATATTCTTTACTTAATTCTTTCAAAATGTTTTTAGCTTGTTTCAAATCGGAAACATATCCGCGCCAGTTGATGATAGTGATAGGTGTTTTTATTGCCATAAAGACATTTTAACACAAAAGATTTTTTAAATTTTTCTTTTTGACAGAAAATATTTTTTTTGCTAATATATGTCTATTATTAAGATGGTGTTAAAGGTAGGTCGAGCTAGCGCTCGATTTTTTAATTAAAGATTTTGGAAATTATTAAAATTAATTAGTTAATTATTTATTCGCCTTCGCTAAAAGCTATGGCGGAACACAGTAAAAATATGTTAGATATAAAAGCTTTAAATTTAGCTCTAGATACTTTAGAAGAAGAGAAAAAGATTTCTCGTGAGAAAATTGTTGATGCGGTAGAAAGATCTCTCGCAGCAGCTTATCAAAAAGAATATGGAAAGAAAGGTCAACTTATTCGTTGTCATATTAATTTTGAAACTGGTGAAACTTCTTTTGAGCAAATTAAAATCGTAGTAGATGAAACTACTGTTCGTATGGAAACAGAAGAAGATGAAGAAGAAATGAAAGAAATAGGAGAAGATGGTGAAGAAGTTTTGTTGCTTCCTAAATATAATGAAGAGAAGCATATTTTACTTTCTACCGCTAAACTTCTTAAAAAGAATGTAGAACTAGGAGATGAAATCTCATTTAACCTTGAAAATAAAAGCGATTTTGGGCGTATCGCTGCTCAGACTGCTAAACAAGTCGTAGTACAAAAGATTCGTGAAGCAGAAAATGAGTCTATCGCTGGAGAATTTGAAGAAAGAGAAGGTACTATTGTCTCTGGAATTGTCCAAAGAATGGAAAAAGGAAATATTTTTGTAGACCTCGGTAGAACTACAGCTATTTTACCTTTTGAAGAACAAATTAGAAATGATAAGTTCCGTCCAGGACAAAGAATCAAAGCTTATTTGTATTCTATTGAAGAAGGAGTAAGAGGTCTTTCCATTCGCCTTTCTAGAAGTCATCCAAAATTTTTAATTGAACTCTTTAAATCTGAATCTTCTGAAATTGCTGATGGTACAGTAGAAATCGTAGCTGTGGCTAGAGAGCCAGGTAGTCGTAGTAAAATCGCTGTAAAAAGTAATGACCCGAGAGTAGATCCGATCGGAGCTTGTGTCGGACAAAGAGGTGTAAGAGTCAACGCTATCAGTAATGAATTGAGCGGTGAAAAAATAGATATTATTAAATGGAGTGATGATGTTAGAGAAAATATTGCCGCTTCCCTTTCCCCTGCCAAAGTTCATGGTATTGAAATTGATGAAGATGAAAAAAAGGCCAAAGTCTTAGTGAGTTTAGAAGAACAATCTCTCGCTATTGGTCGTGGAGGTCAAAATGTGCGTTTAGCAGCTAAATTGACTGGTTGGAAAATAGATATTGCTGGAGAAGAGGGAGATTTGATTGTGGAAGCTGATGAGGAAGGTTTAGTGAATGGGGAAATTTTGGAAGAGAAACCTGAAGCTCCAATCGAGTCTTTAGATGAAGAAATTACTGAGACTTTGGAAGAAAATGAAGGTAAAATTGAAGAAAATAATGAAGCAGAATCAGTAAAGGTGGAAGACGAGGAAAATCTAGAAGAAGCAGCTGAATAATAAAAAGAATAAGTAAAATAAGAGAAATATGAAAACAAAAATTGAGAATTTAGAAAACGGAGAGATGAAAATAATCGTTTCTTTAGATAAAGATGAGTTTGAAAAACACAGAAATGCTGGATTTAAGAAAGTTCAAGAGTTTGTGCAGATTGATGGCTTTAGAAAAGGTAATGTTCCAGAGAATTTAATCGTTGAGAAATATGGAGAAATGGTAATTTTAGAAGAAATGGCACATTTAGCTATTAATGAGACTTTTTATGCTTCTATCATAAAAGAAAATGAAAATAAAAAGGATGAAGATAAAATTGTCCCTATTTCTGAGCCAAAAATCTCTATTACTAAAATCGGACAAGGTTCAGATTTTGAATATAACGCTATTTTTGCTGTACTTCCAAAAATTGACCTAATAGACTATAAAAAACTAGCCAAAGAAGAGAATGATAGAATAGAAAAAGGAGAATTTGATGAATTAAAAAAGAAAAACGATCAAGCGACTAAAGAGGATATTTTGAATGTGACTGATGCAGAGGTAGATGAGGTTATTGAAAGTTTAAGAAAAGCTAGAGCTACCGGAGGGCATGTGCATGAAGATGGCACAGTTCACACCCATTCTCACGATCATGTAGAAGAGATTCCGTTAACCGAAGGCGCAGAAAAGATTGAAAAAGAAGAGCTTCCAGAGCTAAATGATGAATTTGCACAAAGTTTTGGAGAACAATTTAAGACTTTGGAAGACCTTAAAAATAAAGTCAAAGAAAATCTAGCTTTAGAAAAGAAATCCAAACTT
Source organism: uncultured Candidatus Saccharibacteria bacterium (assembly GCA_964577625.1). Taxonomy (GTDB): domain Bacteria; phylum Patescibacteriota; class Minisyncoccia; order Phycocordibacterales; family UBA5272; genus UBA5272. The sequence continues at coordinate 4,325 of CAZNZP010000005.1, read as the reverse complement.
CAAGAAAAGAAAAGGACTTCAATTTTAGAAAGATTAGTGAAAGACACTAAAACTGTCTTACCAGACGCTTTAATTGAAGATGAGCTAGAAAGGATGAAGTTTCAAACTAAAGCTGATATTGAGAGATTTGGTAGCAAATGGGAGGATTATTTGGTTCATTTAAAGAAAACTGAGGAAGATCTTAAAAATGAATGGAGAGAAGTAGCTCGTAAAAGAGTCATGTCTCAACTTTTGATTAATGAAATAGCTAAAAAAGAGAAGGTGGAAGTAGGAAAAGAAGATATTGATGCAGAAACTTTAAAAATTATGACTCAAATGCCAGAAGCGAATGAAGATAATGTTCGTGGTTACGTGACTCAAATTCTAATCAACGAAAAAGTTATGAGAATTTTGGACGGAAGGGAGAAATAAGTAAAAGACTTATTTAAAGTAAACAAAAAATCGGGATAATATGGTCCCGATTTTTTGTATGCGACTCTTCACCAAGAGATTGTTTAAACTTGTTTGGAATTTAACTAAAACAAAGAGACAATGCAAATAATTAAAGAGACAATCTTTTTAAGATTAAATAAAGAATAAAATTTTTATAAAGGACAGCTTATAAGAGACATTTATAAAGGACATTTAAGATTTTTTGTATAAAGGACAAGTTATCCACAGCTTTTTTGTTAAAATCACTTGTATATATTTTCTTTGTCCTTTATAATGTAATCAGGGTGAGCAGCTTAGGATAAAAGCGCAACCCGGCTTACGGGAATTAAATAAATAATATCCTTAAAAGCTGGTTCTCACCAAACAGTTCATTTAAAGCAACACAAGTTGCATAATAGCTAAAAATAAACTAATAAATAATAGCACCCAACTTATATATTTTCGTTTGTCTTTTATAAATCATAACTTTTAGACAAACCTTAATATGTCTTTTATAAAATTAATAATCATCTATAAAAGACATCATGCAGTAAAATGCATCTCAAATACCAGAGGATGATACCTCATTAAAAACAATCAATTGTTTCGTGTCCAGCGAATTGAGCCTTTAAAAAAGATTCAGCTCGCTGGACATGAGAAATTAAAACTTCCCAACTAATCAACGTCATGGTTGAGCCACTGCTCCCGGTTGAATGGGAAGTTTTTTATTTGTGCAAAATTTGCTAAAAACACAACAACAATATTCTTTTTATTGTCAAGTTGTGTTTTTTTTAAAAAAACCTATATAATATATAGGTATTCTTGAAATTTGCTTTTTAAAATAAAAGCGAAAGAAAAGAATGTGCGCATATTAATAATCGTTTAAGATAATCCTAGGAAACTATCTTAAATCAATTTTAAAAAACAAATTTAATTTAAATAAAAATATGAATAAAGTAGCACTTGCAGAACAGATCAACAAAATCTTAAATACTTCTAAAGCAGAATCAGAAAGAGTTGTTGAAGCTTTGTTTGATTCAATTGCACACGCTCTTAAAAAAGGAGAGGAAGTTTCAATTGCAGGATTTGGAAAATTTTCTGTAAAGCACAGAAAAGCTAGAGAAGCTAGAAATCCAAAGACTGGAGAGACTGTGAAAGTTGCAGCATCAAATGCTGTTAAGTTTTCAGTAGCGAAAGCTCTCAAAGAAGCTGTAAAGTAATTTACTTTTTAAATAAACAAAAAGCCGAGTAAAATCGGCTTTTTGTTTTTGTTTAAAATAAAAAGCATCACTGGTATCAATGATGCTTTTTTACGCGTGTTCTTTTATTCTTTTAGAAAATAATTTTCTGGAAGAGTGGAAAGAGTAATTAAATACTTAAATCTTTTTCTTTCTACTTTCGAGCTTGGGCTAGTGTGGACAGAATTGGAATTAGTATCCCTTGCCAGATAGGCAGGAATATATTTGTCGACAAGCTCTTTATCGATCTCTTCTATCCATTTCATATTACTTTTCTTGCTGACCCTTTTATCATAAATAATACTTTCAGAAGAAATACTATTAATCCAAAAATATTTTAAATATTTTGGATTATCAGTGACAAATATCACTTTTTTAAATAAAAGAGCTTCAAAAAGAAACTTTTTAAAAGATTTTCTTTCAGATTCAGGTAATGTGTAATTCTTTTTTTTGAAAGCCAAGAAAAAGTCGTTATAGTATATTCTATAACCGTTATACTTTTCTTCATCTATTGAGTCAATTAGTCGCTTGGAACGAGTTCCAACAAAGATTTTCGCTTTAAGTGCTAAATGATATAAAATATATACCACTAGCAAAGGAGTCAAAATAAGTACTAAGATTTTCATTTTTTAAAAGTTTAAAATGTGAGTATTAAATAACGTTTTCTGAAAAGAAGCATATCAAAATAAAAAGAATGGGTCAATTTTCTTTATTTTTAAAAATCCCCTTTTATGCTATAGTATTGACATACAGAAAATCTGACTCACCGTAAACGATAGCGAGAAAAAAGATTTATTAAAAAGCTTATTTTTCAGAAATTGTTTTTATGAATCAACCCCGCTTCGCGAAAATTCAAAAAACAATTTCTTTCAAATTTTAATTAAAACTGAAACTAAATAAATATGTTAATACCTACAGTGCTTGAAAAGACACAGCATGGTGAGCGTGCTTATGATATTTACTCTCGCCTATTAAAAGAAAGGATTATATTTTTACACGACCAAATAAATCATGATACAGCTTCTATTACAATAGCTCAACTTCTTTTTTTAGAAGCAGAAGACCCTAAAAAAGATATTGTTATGTATATCAATTCTCCTGGTGGAGAAATTCAATCCGGTCTTGCTATTATTGATGCTATTAAGCATATCAAGTGTGATGTCTCTACTATTTGTACAGGCATGGCAGCTTCTATGGGAGCTATGATTTTATCTCAAGGGACAAAAGGTAAAAGATTCGCATTACCAAACTCTGAAGTTATGATTCATCAACCTTTAACAGGTGTAGAAGGACAAGCTTCTGATATTGAAATTACAGCAAGACACATTTTAAAATTAAAAGATAAACTTTATAAAATGTTAGCTGAAGCCACAGGAAAATCTTCTGAAGAAATTCAAAAAGATGGAGATAGAGATTATTGGATGGATGCAAATGAAGCTAAAAAATACGGTATTGTAGACGAAGTCTTAAAACCAAAGAAAAAATAACATTTTTCTAGAATTTTTAGGATTTATTTTGTGAATCAACCCTGCTTCACGAAAATTCAAAAATAAATTCTAAAAGATCTCTATGACAAAAATATGAAAGAAATACTTTTTATAAACCTTAATTTGTTATTCACTTTACTAGCAGCTATTGCTGGGCTTGTGATTGGTTATGTCGGAAGACATTATATTGCTATGCTTCGTAAAAATTCTGTAGAGAATGAAATAGAAAGAAAATTGGAAGATGCAAAAAGAGAAGCAAAAGAAATTGAAGATGAAGCTAGAAAAAATGCTGATGAAATGATGCAAAGATTAGATAAGACCGAGGCACGGCTTGATAAAAAAGAAGATGAAATAGAATCTCGTGAAGAAGCTGTAAAGCTAGAAAAAGAAAAACTTTTTACAGCGGCTGAAGAAGTGAAAGAGATTAAAGATAGAGTCTTAGAAAGAGAAAAAAGTATAGCAAAAGAATTAGAAAAAGTCGCTGGCTATTCCGAAGAAGAAGCAAAAAATCTTTTGATTGCAAAAATAGAAAGAGATAGTGAAGAAGATTTTCGCTCTCGCCTATTTAAAATGTCTCGCGAAGGAGGTCAAAGACTTGAAGAAAAAGCCAAAGACATTTTACTTTCTACTATACACAGGTTGGCTAATTCCAATATTACAGAATTCATGACTTCTGTAGTAGAGATAGAAGACGAAGAGATTAAAGGAAAAATTATCGGTAAAGAAGGTAGAAATATTAAAACTTTTGAAAGAGCTAGCGGCGTAGAACTTTTAATAGATGAAATTCCAAATGCTGTAGTTATCTCTTGCTTTGATCCTATTCGTAGAGCAATTGCTAAAAATGCTTTAGAAATGTTAATCAAAGATGGAAGGATTCAGCCTGTTAAAATTGAAGAGTTTTTAGAAAAATCTAAAAAAGAAATTGGAACTTTTATACGCAAAAAAGGAGAAGAAGCTGTTTCTGAAACTGGAATTTTAAATATTCCAGATGAGATTTTGCCGATTTTGGGAAGACTTTATTTTCGAACAAGTTATGGTCAAAATGTTTTAGATCACTCTATTGAAATGGCTCATGTTGCTGGAATGTTGGCCAGTGAGCTAGGAGCTAATGTGCAAATAGCTAAAGCTGGAGCCTTGCTTCACGATATTGGGAAAGCTGTAGATCACGAAATTGAAGGCACTCATGTAG
>CAZNZP010000004.1:0-25145 GCA_964577625.1 uncultured Candidatus Saccharibacteria bacterium | reverse complement strand
GCTTCTGAATAAAAATCTCTCTTATAAAAAACATCTTGATAAACAAGGTGTTTTTTATTATGATTTAATAAATTGTTAAGAAAAAGTTTTTAAATAAGAGTCGCATGCTATACTTCTAAAGTATGAATAAAGTTAAAATCTTTAAGTATTCCTTACTCTCTTTTTTTATAATTTTATTAGCTTTTGGTTTAGCATTTAAAAATGCAAATGTATCTTTTGCAGAAACCAAAGAAGAAGAAAGAGCTCGTCTTCAGCTTGAGTTGGCTGAGCTTGAAAAACAAATTGCTGAACAAGAAAAAATAATTTCTACTACTCAAGCTAAGTCAGCTTCCCTCTCTAAAGATATTTCTCTTTTACAATCTCAAATAAATAAAAAACAATTAGAGATTAAAAGAATAGATAATAATATCGCCTCTCTTTCAGATCAAATTTCTACTAAAAATACAGAGCTTAATGTTTTGAATAAAAATCTTTCTCGTCAAAAAGATGCATTATCTAATGCGCTTAGAAACATGCATTCTTTTGATGGAGTGAATAGTCTTATTAATCTTGTTTTAGGAAGTAGGACTATTTCTGATTTTTTTGAAGACGCAGACAAAATTGTTACTTTACAAGATGCAGTTAATAGAAATCTAGAAGCTATTAGAAATACTACTGATCAGGTAAATAGAGTCAAAGAAGGTTTGGAAGATAATAAAGATACTCAATTAGCCCTAAAGGATGAACAAAGAGCAGAACAAAGAAAAATAGACGCTAATAAAGCTCAAAAAAATACTCTTTTAAAAGAAACAAAAGGGGAAGAAGCTCTTTATCAAAAACAATTAGCTGAAAAGAAAGCTAAAGCAGCACAGATACGAGCAGCACTCTTTGATTTTGCTGGTGGCGCTACCAAAGCTATTCCTTTTGGAGATGCTTTAGCTTTAGCTGAACAAGCTCAAGCGAAGACTGGGGTGCCAGCGGCTTTTGTTTTAGCTATTCTTACTCAAGAATCAGCTTTGGGCGCAAATGTAGGTAAATGTTATATTTCAGACAGAACTTCTGGAGCTGGCTATAATATTAATACTCAAACTCAATATACAAATGTAATGAAAGCTAATAGAGATTTGGAGCCATTTATTAAAATTACAGAGAGTTTAGGATTAGATCCTTTAAGAACCGTAGTTTCTTGCCCTATTCCATCAGCAGGAGGATATGGAGGAGCTATGGGTCCAGCTCAATTTATTGCTTCTACTTGGCAAGAAGTAGCTCCTCGTATTGGAGCTTCCAACCCTTGGAACGCTAAAGACGCTATTCATGCTTCTTCTCAATATCTTTCTGATATTGGAGCCGGAAGTTCCTACGCTTCTCAACTTAAGGCAGCTTGTAGATATTATGGTACAGGTGGAGCCACTTGTTCTTATGGTAGATCTGTGATGTCAAAAGTGGATGGAATTCAAGAAAAAATTGATTATTTGAAGCAATACGGAGAATAGACTTAGCGCGAATTAACCTTGATAATATTTGAAAAATTTGATAAGATGTAAGGACTTTTAATATTTATTAATTTAAACAAAATATGGCAGATATAGAAAACATTAAAGTAGAAGATTTGGCGAAAGCCGGAGTAGCGTATGGTTATAGAAAGACCAGACGTCATCCTTCTACAAAAGACTTCGTTTATTGCACTCAAAATGGAGTGGATTTGATTGACTTGAATAAAACCAAAGAACAACTTAAAGAAGCTGTGGAATTTTTGAAATCAGTCAAAGCACAAAATAAAAAAATTATTTTTATTGGTGAAAAACCAGAAATAGTTCAAATTGTGAAAGAAGTAGCCCTAGCTTTAGGGGAGCCATATATTGTAAACAGATTCATTGGTGGATCCATCACTAATTTTCCACAAATTAAAAAAAGAGTTGAGAAACTCCAATACATGTTAGATCAAAAAGAAAGTGGAGGATGGACTAAATTTACCAAAAAAGAACAGCTTTTAATGCAGAGAGAATTGGATAAATTAGATAAAAACTTTGGCGGTCTTTCCGGAATTAGTAATTTACCTGGAGCTATTGTAGTCGTAGACTCTAAACACGAAGTAATTCCTGTACGTGAAGCAGCTATTGCTCACATTCCTGTGGTCGCTTTATCAAATACAGATTGTGATATTTCTACTATAGAATATCCTATTGTTTGTAACGATTCTTCTCGTTCATCTGTGGAGATGATTTTAAATATTATCAAAAATAGTCTTAATTAATTTTAAACAAATAATCAAAATATGAGTACAGAAATAATTAAAGAATTGAGAGAGCAAACCAGTCTTTCTCTTGGAGAAATTAAAAAAGCATTAGATGAAGCAGGTGGGGACAAAGAAAAAGCTTTAGCCCTCTTGTCTGAAAAAGCTAAAATTGTCGCTGAAAAGAAAAGTGAAAGATCTCTCGGTGCTGGAATTATTGGCTCTTATGTTTACGGTGAAGGTAAAGCAGCGGCTATGGTAGAGCTTTTTTGTGAGACAGATTTTGTAGCTAAAAATGAAGAATTCAAAGCTTTAGCAAATGATATCGCTTTTCAAATTGTAGCCATGAGTCCTACCTCATTAGATAATGAAGATGGATTAGGTGAAGAGACAGCACTTTTAAAGCAAGCTTTCATTAAAGACCCTTCCCAAACTATTGCTGAAAAAATTGATGCAGCTATTCAAAAATTTGGAGAGAATACAAAGATTGGGAATTTCGTTAGATATTCAATCTAACTCACAGGTTCATTAGAACCTAAACATTATGTCATTTTTAATTTACATTTCACTTGCCATAATCTTTTTTTTAGCAGCTATGGTAATAGTGCATTCCAGAATGCTTTATTTGAATGCTCATCCAGAAATTTATAATAGTGCCTATAATGGACATGAGAGATTTTTGGATCTCTTTAGACGTTTTGTGCGATTTTTTCTTAAAAAATTCTTTGGTATTTTAAAAGTTTTTTATCAGAATGTTTTACATGTTTGGGTCAGGTTGGTTGCAAAAATGAATGATTTTTCTGAAAAGATGTATATGAAAAGTAGAAATAAATTCGTGGATGAAATAGTTAAAGACAAAAAATCCGTTCCTCATTTTTGGTCACACTTAAAGAAATATAAAAGAGAGATAGATGAGGAAAAGGAGGAAGAAGGGGAATTAGAAAATCTGGGGGAGAAATAAAAGTTGTTTTGTAAAAAGAGTGTTTTATGCTAAAATAATTTTTATAAAAGTTGTTTTAAAGAATTATTATTTTAGCTCAAAAAATAAATTTAAAATTTTACTTTTATTAATGAAATTAAAAAAGAATGCCACTTTAGCTCAGTTGGTAGAGCAACGGTTTTGTAAACCGTAGGTCGTCAGTTCGAATCTGACAAGTGGCTCCAAGATAAAAAGCTTCGCCGTAATTCATGGCGAAGCTTTTTATTTGTTAGACAGAATTTACTTTTTCGCGGAGGTCGCGTTGGTCTCGGTGCTGGAAGCAGCTTTAGCTTTGGCTTCAGTTTCAGCTTTTATTCTAGCTTCCGCATATTTTTCTAATTCTGGAAGAGCTTTTTTGATATCACTTTCGTCTAAGAAGCCAGTGTGAAGTTTATCGTTCATATAAAGAGCTGGGAGTTTGGTGTCTTCCACTTTAAAAGTATTTATAATTGTCTTTAAAGCTGAAAGATCTAAGTTATAATCAAAAGAGTAAACTCTAAGCTCTGGATACTCTGTTCGTAACTTATTTAAAACAGCTGCCTCTTTTACACAGTTGGAACAATTTTCAGAAGTGGTATAAAAGTAAAAGATTGGTACTACAGGCACATTACACTTTTCCTTAATTTTATTCATTAAAAGATAGTCTTTGATTTGAAGTAAAGAGTAATACTTTTTTAAATCTTTAACCTCATCTTTCTTACTCATATTTTGCTCACTATAAGCAATCTTTTCAGCTAAGTTATTTAGTTCTCCAGAAAGTGATGAAGCAGAAACGTCTTTACAAGTAAATTCTTGAAGAAGCTGAAATTGTGTTTCCGAAGACATAATATCTATAGAAATTTTATCTTGAATATTTTTAATATCACTTATCTTTCTATTATTCATAAAAGAAGAAAGCCAAGCCGAAGACAAAAATAGCGTTAAGGTGATAAGAAAAACCAATATATATCTAATCCAATCTTTTTTTTCCATAATTTTTAAATTAATTTTTAATTAAAGAGATTATAACAAAAATAAAATTTACCTGCTATCTATCTCTTTGGTCCAACTGGCTTCGTAATTACGAAGAGCGTTAAACATGGCTTTGATTATCCAAAAAGGGGCAACTAAGGTATAAATCACAAAGAACCAGATTATGCTTAAATTAATCTTAGTTTTTCCATAAAGCATTTGATGGCTCATATAAAGAGAGAAGAATACTAGAAGCCATAAAAAGATAGAGATAAACATTAAGGCAGAAGTATTTAAAAAGAAAAGATCCATTTTGAATTTCGGAGTTATCATATCAAGATTTACTCCTATAGCAGAAATAGTCAGAGATTGAGCTTTTACAAATTGATATAAACTTCTCAAAATAGAAATCACTAAAAATAAAACGGAAGACAAAAGCATAAAGCTGATTGGTAAATTAATAAAAGCAATATTTCCATATTTCTTTTTAAAGAATAAACCACGATAATCCAAAGCGTTTTGTATAAAGCCATAAATCCACCTTTTTCTTTGTTTGTATAAAGATTTTACAGTTTTAGGAGTATTAGTATACACATAAGCGTCCGGAGCATTTTCAATTTTCATATGATGTTTTTGCATGCGAAGAGCAATTTCAATATCTTCAGTAGTGTGAGCGTGTTTGTATTTTCCAATTTTATCAAAAACTTCTTTTCTAAAAATAGAAAATGGGCCAGGAGTAACATGGATCGCATTTACCAAGCTCATCATTTTTTTCATATAAATCTGCAATTCATATTCTGTTTTTTGAGCTTTTTGTATAACGTTTTCTTCTTTACTGGAGACGATAGTTGGAGCTACGGCCATATTTCTTTCATCTTCCAAAAAGTAAGTCATAATTCTATTAAGAGCTTCTGGGTGCACAGTAGAGTCTGAATCCAAGCATCCCATAAATGGAGTGGTAGTGTTATCAAGCGCAAGATTTTGAGCGCTAAATTTTCCACCGTTTGGTTTGGTAAAGATTTTGATTTGTGGATGATCTTTGTATCTTTGCATTACTTCCCAAGTATTATCTTTACTTCCATCATCTACCAAAATTAAAAAAAGCTTATCTTTTGGATAATTTAGTTTAAGAAGTGATTCGGTGGTGACAGCGACACTTTCGCCTTCATTATAAGCGGGGACAACTATAGTCACCCCAGGATAATCTTCATCTTTTTCAAAAAGACGAATAGGGGTTCTATGTATAGTAATATTTCCGCGATTTTCCAAAAAGACAATTAAAAAATAAATCTGCACATAAAGTGAGAAAAAGCTGACTGTATAAACCACTATTTCTAGGAAAGGTTGCATAAAGCTATAAGATTTTCTACCATTTTAGCATATTTTTGATTTATGAAAAACCGCTCTTTATGATATACTTTTTCTATCAAAAATATGGAAAATTTAGCTCACGCTCATCCGATTACAATCTTATCGGATAAGATTTCTAGAATCTTTACTAAAATTGGTTTTGATATTGCAGATGGTCCAGAACTTGAAAGAGAGTGGTATAACTTTGACGCTTTGAATGTACCCAAAGACCATCCTTCTCGCGACATGCAAGACACTTTCTTTTTAAAATTAAAAGAGGATGAAAAATTAGGTAAAGCAGTTTTGCGTACTCATACTTCTAGTGTACAGACTCGCTATATGCAGGATTTTGTAAAAAAGTATACAGAAGGTAAAAAAGATTTTCCTTTAGCTATTGTTTGTCCAGGAAAAGTTTATCGTAATGAAGCGACTGACGCTACCCATGAAGCACAATTTCATCAGGTGGAAGGACTTTTGATAGGAGAGGGTATTTCTTTGGCTCACCTAAAAGGTACTTTAGAAAAATTCTTTTCAGATTTATTTGAAAAAGATATTGATGTGGTTTTGCGTTCCTCTTTCTTTCCATTTGTGGAGCCAGGATTGGAGGTGGCGATGAAATGTTTTAAATGTGAAGGAAAAGGTTGTCCGCTTTGTAAAAATACTGGCTATATTGAAATCATGGGAGCCGGACAAGTTCATCCGAAAGTTTTAGAAAATTGTGGTATAGACTCTAGAAAATACACTGGCTTTGCTTTTGGTGGAGGTATAGACAGAATCGCAATGCTTAAATACGAATTGGACGATATTCGTTTTCTTTATAATGGAGATTTAAGAGTGGTTAATCAGTTTTAATTTAAAAAAATATGAAATTTTTACACAGTTGGCTACAAGAATATATTGAAGATAAAATTCCTGCCGGAGAGGAATTTGTAAAAGGTATTTCTACTAACGCTTTTGAAGTAGAAGAGTATTTTGAAATTGAAAATAAATTGACTGAAGAAAAAGCAGAAAAGACGGATTGGGTATATGATTTGAATGTTTTACCAAACAGAAATCATGATGCTATTTCTCACTACTATATGGCGAAAGAGGTGTCAGTGATTTTTAATTTAAAGTTAAAAGAGTTAAAACTTGAAAAAGATTTTATTATTAAAAAATCTTCTGATGAGCTTATCAGAATTACAGACGGAAAAGCTTGTACTCGTTTTATGGGTGCTCGGGTAAAAAATGTAGTAGTCAAAAAATCTCCAGATTTTATAAAATATAGATTAGAAGCGATTGGTCAAAAAAGTATCAACAATATTGTAGACATTACCAATTATGTACAATTTGCTTTTAATAAACCAATGCATGCTTATGATGCAGATCTTGTCTCAGAGTTTTTGGGAGCAAGATTTGCAAAAGAAGGAGAAAGTATGACCACTTTAGATAATAAAGAGTTGGCTTTGGATACAGAAACTCTTGTCATCGCGGATGCAAAAAATGTTTTAGCTTTAGCTGGAATTAAAGGAGGAAAATATTCTGGTATTACCGAAAATACTCATAGCGTCATCGTAGAAAGTGCAAATTTTAATCCTACACTTATTCGTAAAACTTCTCAAAAATATAATTTGAAAACTGACGCTAGTAAAAGATTTGAAAATGAAATCTCTGACTCTTTAGTAGAAATTGGTATGCTAGAGACTTTACGACTCTTAAAAGAATATGCAAGCGATGGAAATATTTTAATAGAAGAAATTGTAGATAATTTTCCAAAAGAAAAATTAAGTAATTGGCAATACAAAGTTTCTGTCTCTTTAAATGAAATCAATAAAGTCTTGGGGACAAATTTAACCGAAGAAGAAGTAAAAAACATTTTTGAAAGATTTGGTTTTGAATATAAATATCTTTCCACTAAAGAAAATTTGGAAGAGATGATGAAAAATGTCATTGGTAAAGCTTATAAGAATCCTAGCTCTATGCGTGAAGATGCGCCAGAAGCATTTTCTTGTTCCTCTTTGATTTCGTATTTATATGAAGGGGTATATATGCCTTCACTTTCGGTAGATAAATATTTATTTACTAAAGATTTAGGTAAAGAAATACAATCTTTAGCTAATTTAAAATTTGGAGATTTACTTTTTAGAAATTCTGAAAATGGGAAAATTCATTATGCTGGAGTGGAATATAAAAAAGATGAAGAAGTGAAAGAGGGGGTAGACCATGTCGGTATGTATGTAGGGGAGAATAAGGTTTTACATTCTTCTAAAAATCTAGCAAATGGCACAGAAGTAGAAAGTTTGGAGAAATTTATGTCCGAAGGAAAATTTATTGGATACGGAAGACTCTTAAAAGATATTGATGAAAAAAGATTTGTGCTCACTATTCCAGCTGAAAGATTGGATTTAAGAATTAAAGAAGATATTATTGAAGAAGTAGCTAGAGCTTATAGTTTAAACAATATTAAAGGCGTTGTACCAAATCTAAATAGGATAGGAGTTCAGGATAAAAGAAGCTATTATGGAAATAAGGTTAAAAATATTTTATTTAAAAATGGCTTTAGTGAAGTAATTACTTATTCTTTGCGAAATAAAGGTGATGTAGAGATTTTGAAATCAGTCGCTCAAGACAAGAATTATTTAAGAAATAATTTAAGTGTAGGAGTGCAAGAATCTATTCAAAAAAATATTTTCAATTTGCCACTTTTAAATTTGAATGAAGTCAAAATTTTTGAATTTGGAAATTGTTTTTCAAAAAATGAAGAAGATAAAGAGATTGAGTGGAGAAGCTTGTGTATAGCTATTGATGATGGGAAGAAAAATAAAAATTATGCAGAATTGCGAGATAAAATTTTGGCTGAAATAAAAGAAAGTTTAAATATTTCTAATATTTCATATGTAGAAACCAAAAATGAAAGACAAAAAGAAAATTGTTTAGAAATTAATTTTGACGAACTTATTAATGATTTAGAAAATCCTACCAAATATGAAGAGATAAATGACGAGATGGTGAATAGGGAAGTGAAATATAAATCTTTCGCTCTTACTCCATTTATAGTGAGAGATGTGGCTTGTTGGACACCTCAAAATATTACTGAAGAAGATGTTTGGAAAATTATTAAAGAAAATATTTCTCCACTTTGTATTTCAGTAAATCTTTTTGATAAATTTGAAAAAGAGGTAGACGGAGTTAAAAAGAAATCTTTTGCTTATCGTCTCATTTACCAAGATAAGGAAAGAACTTTGACTGATGAAGAAGTGAATCTAGAAGCTGATAAGGTTTATAATGCTTTAAAGGAGACAGGATTTGAGATAAGATAAGATTAGTTTAAATATAATGTTCTTGTTATAATATTTATATTAGAAATCAATAATTATAAATATTTATATGACAGAACAAGTTAAAAAACAAAGTTTGACTCCAAAGTTTTTCTTTTTATCTCTTGGAGTATTAGTTTCGCTTATTGTGAGTGTAGTTTCAGCTATTTCTCTCTTTTTTGAAACTCTAAAAAAAGTAATGCCGGATGTTTTGAATGCTAATTATTATTATGGTTACAACTCTTATAGCTATGAGAGTATGAGAACTATGTTAGCGACTCTTATTATCGCTTTTCCTCTATATTTAATTTTGTCTTACTTCTGGAATAAGACTATTAAAAAGGGAATTGAAGGATGGAATGTCACCGCTTTCAAATGGTTAATTTATTTAATTCTATTTTTAGCTATTGTAGTATTTGCAGTAGATTTAATAACTTTAGTTAATAATTTTGTTTCTGGTGAGCTTACAGCCAGATTTGCTTGGCAAGTTTTGGGTACTGCAGTTATTGCAGGATTAGCTTGGGGATACTATTTCTCTAAATTGAAAGATTTCAAGAAAGAGAAAAATAAAAAAATACTTTGCAAAGTATTCGTGCTTTCAGCTGTTCTTTTGTTTGCGGCTTCTATCTTTTTTGGATTTAAAGTCATGGGAAGTCCAGCGACACAAAGAGCGCTTCGTTTGGACTCTAGAAGAGTAAGTGATTTACAAAGTATTCAATGGCAAGTTATTAATTATTATCAACAAAAAGAAGCTATGCCTCAAAAATTAGAAGACTTGAAAGATCCTTTAAGCTATTCAAGTATTCCTGTAGATCCAGAGTTTGAAAAAGGAAAAGTTTATGAATATAATTTGAAAGAAGGTTTAACTTTTGAACTTTGTGCAGATTTCTCAGCTCCAATGCCTCAAGGTTGGGTAGAGGATGGTGGTGTAAAAGTTATACCAATGTTTGCTGACAAAATGGCGACAAGTATTGCTTATCCTGGAGGAATGTCAGATGATTCTTGGGATCACGAAGCTGGAAGAACTTGTTTTGAAAGAACCATAGACCCAGAAATCTATAAACCATTCACTAAATAAAATAAGAAAATTTAAAACAAATAAAAACCACCTGAAAAGGTGGTTTTTTGCTTGATTTTATTCACTTTTTTCTCTTATTTTCACTTTTATTTTTACATTAAAAGTGCTATAATATTAGTATAAATTTGCTTAGTTAAAAGCAACTTTCTATTTTTATGGTAAAAGAAAACAAGAAATCAATTTACGGCGCAGATCAGATTCAAGTCCTTGAAGGTCTTGAACCAGTTCGCCGTCGTCCTGGAATGTATATCGGTTCCACTGGTCCAGATGGACTCCATCACTTGATTTGGGAAATCTTTGACAACTCTCGCGATGAGGCGATGAATGGTTTTGCAGAAAAGATTGAAGTTGCAATTTTGCCAAATAATATTATTCGTATAGTTGATGATGGTCGTGGTATTCCAACTGATATTCACCCAAAGACCAAAGTTTCAGCTTTGGAAACTATTATGTCTACCCTTCATGCTGGTGGAAAATTTGATAGTAGTGGTTATGCTGTTTCTGGAGGTTTGCATGGAGTAGGAGCTTCTGTGGTGAATGCGCTTTCTGTTTACATGAGAGTAGAAGTGCATAGAGATGGTAAAATCTTTGTTCAAGAATATTCCAAAGGTTTGGCTTTAGCAAAAGTAAAAGAGATTGGCAAAAGTAAATTTACTGGGACAATTGTAACCTTTAAACCAGATATAGAAATATTTAAAGAAGGGGTGGAGTTTGATTGGGGAAGAATAGTTTCCCATCTTCGTCAGCAAGCTTATCTTGTCAAAGGTCTTGAAATAGATATTTTAGATTTAAGAAAAAGATATGAAGCTTTCTCTGAAGAAAAAGCTGCTTTTAAATTTGCTGCCAATTTTGAAACTAAATCATACATCAAAGATTTACCTGTAAAAGATTATTCCGGATATAAAAGTTTTTCATTCTTCTTTGAGGGTGGACTTCGTAGTCTTGTTTCTCACTACAACTTAAGCTTCAAGCCCCTACATAAAAATATTTTCTATGTAGATAAAAAATTAGAAGATCAAAATGAGCATGTCGGAGTAGAGATTGCTCTTCAATATGTAGATGACCTTTCAGCAAGAATTGTAGCGTTTGCAAACAATATTCCAAATGCGGAAGGAGGAACACATATTTCAGGATTCAAGACATCTCTTACTAGGTCTATCAACTCTTACGCTAGAAAAAATAATTTGATTAAAGAAAAAGACGAAAATCTTACAGGAGATGATGTGCTTGAAGGTTTGACGGTAGTAGTTTCAGTTAAGCTTAAAGAGATTCAGTTTGAAGGTCAGACCAAAGCTAAACTTGGAAGCATGGAAGCGCAAACTGCTGTCTCATCTGTTTTTACCGAAGCTTTTAACTATTTCTTAGAAGAAAATCCAGAAGACGCTAAAGAGATTATCGGTAAAGGTATTTTAGCTCTTCGCGCTAGAAAAGCAGCTAAAGCTGCAAAAGATTCTGTTTTAAGAAAGAATGCTTTGGAAGGTATGACTTTACCTGGAAAATTAGCTGACTGCCAAAGTAATAAAGCTGAAGATTCAGAACTCTTTATCGTGGAGGGAGATTCTGCGGGAGGTTCTGCAAAAATGGGTCGCGACAGAAGAACTCAAGCTATTCTTCCACTTCGTGGAAAAATCTTAAATGTAGAAAGAGCGCGACTTGATAGAATGCTTTCTTCTGATGCTATTAAAAGTTTAGTGCTTGCTATGGGTGCAGCGATTGGAGACACTTTTGATATTAATAAAATGCGTTATCATAAAATCATTATCGCTACAGATGCCGATGTAGACGGAGCGCATATTGACACCTTACTTCTCACTTTCTTCTTTAGGTATTACAAAGAAGCGATTGATGCAGGATTTATTTATATTGCTCAACCTCCACTTTATAAAATCACCGAAGGCAAAAAGATTACCTACGCTTACACCGATGAAGAAAAGCGAGCTATAGTAGGGGATTTGGATATGGTAGATACTACTGAATCTGAAGGAGAAGAAGAAGTGGAAGAAAATGAAGAACTTTCTCCAGAATTAAAAGAAGCTGGCTTTGTAGACACAAACGCAAAGAAAGGTAAAGCTTCTAAAAAAGAAGAAGTTAAAAAACCAGCTAAAATCAGAATTCAAAGATATAAAGGTCTTGGAGAAATGAATGCAGAAGAGCTTTGGGAAACTACTATGGATCCAAAAAATAGAATTTTAAAACAAGTTACTACCAAAGATGCTGAAGAAGCTGACAGGGTCTTTGAAATGTTAATGGGTAGCGAAGTTGGACCTCGTAAATCATTCATCCAAACCTACGCTAAAGAAGCAGACATTGACGCGTAGATATGAAAAAGCTTTCTCAAAAAAAACTTCAACTAATTCTTGTAATTATACCTTTATTGACTGTGATATTACAAATAATTTTTCCTCAAATGATTCCAAATTTTATAAAAAATGTTAAGACTAAAATAATATTAATAAATTCAAATAACAATACAATACAAACAGCCAAAAGTATTAATAATTATTATGGAACAAGTTCTGTTAATATGAAAGAAGGTTTGGTTTTTTTGAATAAGAGTCCAATTGAAATTTATCAAGAAATAGACAACACTTCTCCTTATAACAGATATAATGTAATGTCTAATTATAAAGATCAGAAAATAAAATGGGTGTTGGATTTTTATTCTCTAAACAAACTTGAGATACCTAAAAACCCATATTTTGGTATTTTTAATTTTGAAAATAGCGATGTAACTGTATTTTTTAATATAGATATTAATGAATATCCAATATTCAAAATAACCAATAGAGGTGAAAAGTTTTCTGTAATAGGAGAAATTAAACAAATTGATGATATGGGTATAGAATTAGAAGTTGAAAGTATAGTTAAATTATAATTTTATTTTTTGGTCTTAACATACAACTTTGTTTAATTTCACACACTGCTATAATGGTAGTGTGTTTCTTTATTAATTTTTATATTAAAAAAGTCATGAGAAATAGATTTTTATTAATTTTAGTATTATTTTTTGGGATAGGATTAATAGTTTTTGCTAAGTCGCAAACTGTGACAATTATTCCAGCCACAGGTTTAGATAATGCTGTAGTAGTAGCAAATGAGAATTCTGGTGTAGCTTGTGTCATGTTTGCAAAGCATTTGAGATATGGAGATGGACATAGAACGGGTAAACAAAATGAAGTTCGTGAACTCCAAGAAGCTCTTCGTGAAAAAGGATATTTCACTTATCCAGAATCTACAGGATACTTTGGAGTGGTTACCAGAGATGCGGTCAAAAGATATCAAAAAGCTAACGGTATTATTAATACCGGAAATGTTTTTAATCTAACTGTCGGACAACTTAAAAAAGATTTTTGCCCAGCTAAAAATGTGGACATAGAAGAGAATTTATCCAAAGGTCCAGTCAATTCATATTGTAAAGTTTGGAATGACGGATGTAATACTTGTTTCAAATCTAGCAGCACAAGTACAGATATAGGTTGTACCAGAATGTATTGTGAGCAAAAAGGGGAACCTTATTGTAAAGAGTATTTTAAAGATGCGCCGATTACCGCTGAATGTAAATCTTGGTATGATGGATGTAATTGGTGTGGTAAAAATAGTGAATCTGACTATGCAATGTGTACCATGAGAGCATGTATGGATACAGTAGAGCCAGCATATTGTACCAGTTATTTTTCCAACCCTTCCACCAGTACTAGCAATTTAATTAAAGCTTGTCCAACAGAGAAAATAATTAATCTAATGCCGGTAGTTTGTATTACTACCCCATGTCTTCCACAACCAACAAATGAATACTATATTTACAATGGTCAAAGAAAAGAAATTTCAGATTTTGACGCGAATTATGTGAGGTATTATTGTAGTGTGCCTGAGACAAAAGTTTATTAAAAACTTTCAAAAAAACTCGCGAATCTTCGCGAGTTTTTTATTAGTTTATTTTTTCTCTCTAATTTCATCTTCTAATTTTTCTACAAGCTCTTCTAAAGAAAGACTAAACTTTTCTCCCTCTCTAGATTCTAAAGTGATTTTATGTTCATTCATTTCTTTATCACCAATGACTATCCAATAAGGATATTTCATATCTTTGGCGTGGCGGACTTTTTTACCAAGACCATCTTTTCCATCTTCTAGCTCCACGCGAAGATTTTTTTCTTTTAATTCTTTATAAATATTTTTGGCGTATTCGCCATGTGATTCCACATTGACTGGAATAATAGAGACTTGGGTTGGACTCATCCAGAGAGGGAAATTACCAGCCACATGCTCAATATAAACTGATAAAAATCTTTCAAGTGATCCAGCGATTGCACAGTGAATCATGACAGGCATTTCTCGTGAGCCAGTTTCAGAGACATATTCTAGACCAAAATTTGTTGGCTGAATAAAATCTACTTGAATTGTAGCTACTTGATGCTCTCTTCCAATTGCGTCTTTCGCCATAAAGTCTATTTTTGGTCCATAAAAAGCTGCTTCTCCAAGTCCGTCAATATAATTTTCTCCGACTCTTTTATTTAAAATATTTTTGATAGCACCCTCCGCTTTATTCCAAGACTCAATATTTCCTTTAAATTTTGGATTATCATCACGTCTACTAAATCTATATCTCAAATCTTCAAATTTAAATACTTTATAAAATTTTTCAATTAAATTCCAAATATTTTCCACTTCTTCTTCAATTTGATTTTCACGACAGAAAATATGAGCATCATCTTGAGTAATAGAAAGTACACGAGAAAGTCCATTGAGTTCTCCAGATTGTTCATCACGATAAACCATAGTGGTCTCAGAATATCTGATAGGGAGTTCTTTATAACTTCTTAATTGAGAAGCATAAATTTGTGCATGATGAGGACAGTTCATCGGCTTCATACAAAGTAGATGTCCGTCACGAGTTTCAATTTTAAATAAATCTTCCTGATATTTTTCCCAGTGTCCAGATTTTTCATAAAGCTCTTTTTTAGTGAGATGTGGGATTGTCACTTCTCCATAACCGTATTCACTACGAAGTTCTTGCACAAAATCGTCTACGCTATTTCGTAAAATTGTCCCTCTTGGAGTCCAAAGAGGAAGTCCTGGTCCGACAAGCTCTGAAAAGAAAAATAGTTCCAAGTCTCTCCCCAAAATTCTATGATCTCTTTTTTTAGCTTCTTCTATTTTTGCTTCATATTCTTCTAGTTCAGCTTTATTATGAAAAGCGAGCCCGTACACTCTAGTGAGCATTTTATTTTTTTCATCTCCACGCCAATAGGCTCCAGCGGTGTGAGTAATTTTAAAGCTTTCTAAATCTATTTCTTCTACTTTATCCGCATGTCCGCCACGACAAAGGTCGGTGAATTTTGTACCATCAGCGAAATTTAGAGTATAGAGTGTGATTTTCTCATCACGATCAGCGATTTCATTTATGAGTTCAATTTTATATTCATTACCTTCAAAAGTTTTTAAAGCTTCTTTTTTAGAAACTTCAATATGAGAAAAATCTCCTCCAGCTTTGACTTTTTCTTTCATCCTTTTTGTAATCTCCGCAAAGTCTTCTTCAGACACTGGCTTTTCTTTGGTAAAATCTACATCGTAATAAAATCCAGTTTCAATTGCTGGGCCAAGAGTGATTTTTGCTCCCTCATATTTTTCTTCCAATACACTAGCTAAAATGTGTGACAAAGAATGTCTTTTATGCTCTAAAATTTCGTCTTTCATAAATGTTTTTATTAAATAATAATGGTTAGATTATAGCAAAAAATAGCTTAAAAACGAAAAGGTCTAAAATTCTAGAGAAATAGGATTTTATAAATAAAAATGTTAAAATTTAATTATTAAGAATATAATGAAATAAAAATATGAATACCATTTTAATCGTTTTAATAGTGTTAGCAGTTTTAATTTTAGTAGGTATCGGTCTTTACAATGGACTTATTGGCAAAAGAAATAGAGTCAAAAATGCTTGGGCAGATATTGATGTGCAACTCAAAAGAAGATATGACCTTATTCCAAATCTTGTAAACACAGTCAAAGGAGCAGCAAATTTTGAAAGTGGAACATTGGAAAAAGTTATTCAAGCTAGAAATTCTGCTATCTCTGCACATGATTCAGGGGACAAAGATAAAATTGCAGAATCTGAAACTCAATTGACTGGAGCTTTGAGACAAGTTTTTGCTTTAGCAGAAAGTTATCCAGATTTGAAAGCAACTTCAAACTTTGCCTCACTTCAAAATGAACTTACTGATACTGAGGATAAAATTCAAGCGGCTAGAAGATTTTATAATGCGACAGTTACCGATTACAATACAGCTATTCAAGTTTTCCCAACCAACATTTTTGCAAATATGTTTGGCTTCAAGGAAGAAGAAATGTTTAAGCTTTCCGATGCTGATGCTGCAGCTAAAAATCCAGTAACAGTACAGTTTTAATATGAACTTGGAAAGTAAAAGAATCGTTAAAAGTATAAATAGATTAAATAGGAGAACTAGAGGTACTATAGAAGATATTTCAAAAATGCTCGGCACCAAAAATGAGTATTTAAAGGAAATCATAGAAAAGTTACCAAAAAGTGTAGCTGAGCTAGAGGAGATTAGTGAGCAAGCAGATTTTTCTTCATATAAATTATGGAAAATAGTTTGTGACAAATCATTAGATTATATGATAAGTATTGCTGAGTTTTACAAGGTTTCCTTGGATGATGATTATAATGACTCAAGATTTAAACAGATGGAAATGCAAGAAAAAGATGAGGCGAGAAGGTTCGCACATGATGCTCTAATTTCCAGCATAAATCCATGGATGAGAGCTTTGGTAAAAAATGGTGTAGATATTTCTTTTCTCACACAAACTATAAACAAAGATGATAGAATATCATATGGTGATTTTGGTTTAGGTATAGCTTTAGAAATTTTTATATCAGAACCAGATAGTAACAGTGCTAAGAGTGTTAAAAATGAAGACTTGACAATTTAAGTGTAATTTGTTAATTTAGTGACAGATCAATAAATTAACAAGATGGAAAAAAAGGTTTTTTCTAATATTTTAAAGGAAGCTAAAAAAGTAGCAAAGAAAAAAGCTATTATAATAACAGCTTTAAGGAACAATACTTTTAAGGTTTCAAAAAAGAAAGCTAAATTAGCAAATTCTTTTCTAGAGCATTATTTAAATGAAAGAAAAAGTCACAAAAACTGAGATTGAAGAAATCTCAGTTTTTTTATTTCTCAAAATGACTATTTATGCTATAATACATCCCTAAATTAAATATATGTCAACAGGCAAATCTTTATATACTCAAAGATCTAACAATGTAGCAAAAACTTGGCTTTATATGGCCATTTTTATCGCTATCTTTTCAGCTTTGGGTCTATTTTTAGCTTATTATTATAATAATGTTACCATTTTCTATGGAGCTCTCATTTTTTCTATTGTCATGAATTTTTTCTCTTATTGGTTTTCAGATAAAATTGCTCTCAATATGGCGGGAGCCAAAGAACTAAAATCCAGAAGCGAGCATCCAGAATTTTGGAATGCTGCAGAAAATCTCTCTATTACTGCTGGACTTCCAATGCCAAAACTTTTTATCATCAACGATCCTATACCAAACGCTTTTGCGACCGGAAGAAATAAAAATAATTCTGTCATCGCAGCGACTACGGGACTTCTTTCTATGCTAAATAAAAATGAATTAGAAGGGGTGGTGGCTCACGAGCTTAGTCATATTGGAAATAAAGATATTCTTTTACAAACTATTGTAGTCATCATGGTTTCTACAATTTCCTTTTTGTCTCAAATGTTTTTCAGAATCGGAGCTTTTGGAGGAGGAGACGATAAAAAAGGAGGGGTTTTTGCTTTAATCGGATCCCTTGTAGCTATTATACTTGCTCCACTTGCAGCCACAATTATTCAGTTAGCAATTTCTAGAAAAAGAGAATTTTTAGCAGATGCTACTGGCGCTATACTTACTCGCTATCCAGAAGGACTCGCTTCCGCTTTAGCAAAAATTTCTCAATTCACTCAACCTTTAGCCAAAGCAAACAATTCTATGGCTCACATGTATATTGTGAATCCTATGGGTATAAGGTCTCAAAATCCGAAAGCTGATAAAGTTCACTGGTTTACAAAAATGTTTATGACTCATCCTCCGGTTGGAGAAAGAATAACTGCGTTACTTAGTCAGAACGAAAAATAATTTCCAATTTTTTATGTCAGATAATTTTAAAAAAATTGGCAGATATCTTTTTGTTGCCTTTCTTTTTCTTTATGCATTTACAATGGTAGAGCATGCTTTACATTTGGATTTAAATATTTCAAACATAGTTTTGTTTGCTTTAGGATTAGTTTTAGCTCTTTTTGCTCACGCTAAACAAAATTATATTACTGTGATTCTACTTTTAGTCCATATGTCTATAGAATGGTTTGAGTGGAGTCAAACAGGATTTATCCTAAGTACTTTTTTGTTTAGTTTGGGACATGTGGCAATGGATTTTATTTTCTTATCACACGAGCTTTCTGTGCACATGAAAAAACATAAGACAAAGATTTTAGCTTTTACTTCAGTCTTTCTGGTCTTGCTATTTATTGTGGGAAAATTTTTCTTGTCAGGAATTGCTGGTATAGAGCCAATAGTGGAATTATTTGAACCGTTTGTTATAGCTGGAGTCTTGGGTTGTGTTAGTTCCCATCTTTTTTATCACTTAAAGAGATTTAAGAAAAAAGAAAAGTGTTGTTAAGAATAGCTTTTATTGCTAATGCTCTATGTTTATTCCTTTTAATGAAACACAAAAATACTGACCTAAACACTAAATCAGCTTGGATATGTTCACGCAACGATGTTATGGCAAACGTTGGTGTAGTTATTACTGGTTTTCTAGTCGGCTATTTCAATTCAATATGGCCTGATATTATAATTGGTTTAATGATAGCTTTTATCGTTTTAAGATCATCACTCAGTATTATCAAAGAGGGAATAAATCATAAAAGAGAACAAAAATTATTGAAAGTTTAATCTTAGTCCTTTCAATATAATAATATTTAATTTGGATTCACGCCATTTGTTTTAGTTGCTAGTTGCTTGATTTATTTGTTTTAGCAATATTTGACTCTATTAAGGATTTGAAATCTTCATAACCACGAGGGTTTTCAATCTTTTCACCATTTAGGAAAAATGATGGTGTTCCTTGAAGATTTAATTTTTGTCCTGATTTACGATCCCTCTCTATTCGACTTTTCACTTCCTGTGAAATAATATCCTTTTCGTATTGATTCATATCAAGTCCGATTTGACGAGCATAATTTTCAAAGATTTTTGGATCTGGTATTTGCTTTTCTCCCCAGTCTCTTTGATTTTCAAATAGAGTATTATGCATCTCCCAATATTTTCCTTGTTTACCAGCGGCCTCTACTGCAAGTGCAGAGGTCATACTATTTTTATGTCCCGGGAGAGGAAAGTATCTTACGACAAATCTTACTTCGTCTTTATATTCTTCGGATAAGCGTTTTATTACAGGATAATATGCTCCGCATGCTTCGCATTCGAAATCAAGATATTCCACGATTGTAATGGGAGCATCTTTATTACCTTTAACCCAATCATCAGATACCACTGAAAGAATCTCATTAGTAGGAGTTACTGGCTTATTTGACCTATACCAGAAAATCCCAAATATTGATCCTGCAATTAAAAGTAGTGTCACAATTCTCTTTGTCCATTTCCTAACCTTTTTTGAATGTTGTTTTGCTTGTTCTTCTATGGCTTTTTCCTGCCGACGCAATTCTTTTCGCTCTCTTTTTGTTAGCATCTGGTTGTTCTCATTATTTATTTTATTCAATTCCATTTTTTTAGTAAATATTATTTGATAAGTTTTTCAGGTCCGATTGCTCGATCATATCTTCTGCCATCGAACATAATAGTTGGTATCTTTATTGTTTTAATTGTGTTTTCGACAATATCTTTTTGGTTGGCTAAGCTTGATTTTACAATATCTGAATTTGCAGTTTGCTGTATCTTAACTAAATCTTCTTTTGAGTATCCAATTTCTATTAACCACGCAAGTATTACATCTTCTGCTTCTTTTGCTGTATAAATTGTATTGAATTTAATTTGATAATCAACATTGTCACCATCTTTTCCAGTAAATATTCTCTCCAAAATTTGCCAGTCCGCTGGTGTATTTAGAGATAATAGAGGATATATCTTTACTGCCTCTAAATATGAAGCTATCATTTTTGAGTTAGGAAATCTATACCCATTATTTTGTTTCGTATCGGGTATTGGATAAACCAAATAGGTGAGATTATATTTGTCGGCAAATTGGGTGTCTTTTATATTACCAAATAATTTGGCACAAAATTTACAGCTCGGATCTATTATCTCTAAAGCAATAGGTTTATTTATGTCGTATGCCTTGTAATAGCTGTTAGAATCGGAAATAAATTCTTTTGGGTCCCATTTTTTGAATCGGTTTGGAATCATTGTAATCGTCTCACCAAAGGTTAGAACACTATCTTTTACCCACATGAGTACTTGCCCTTCTTTTAGAGAAACCCAGAACCCCGGCTTTCCTGATGTAATACCGCATGATTCTCCAGCCAATGAACAAGACTCTGCATTATTTGGATTACATGTATCATAGACCAAGAGATTGAGTCCACTGTTAAAAACGACAAGTAAGCTCCATACGCTTAAAAACACAAAGATTGAGGCAAAAACTCCTATCCAACGGTCAAGAAACTTAGCTAGGCGAGGTTTTGTAATTATAAGTTTTCCCAATAGTCTAGCTTTTGCTTCTTCCTGAAAATTGATATCGCAAGGTCTAAAAGTCATTTTTCGTAAAGTGCAACCCCAAGCTTTTTTAGCCAAGGATCTGTATTTAGCGGAAAAAATTCCTAAGATTGCGAAAATTATAAATGCTGCAATGCAAAACATATTATAAGTTAGTCATGATAGTTTGTAAGGTTTTTACGAAGGAGTCGACTTGCTCTTTCGTGTTGTTGAGCCCAAGGGATACCCGTACTAGTGGCGGGTATTTCTTGAGATTCTTTAGATAATAATGGCAACAGAAATATCCGCTTCGAACCATGATATTTTGTGCAGATAGAAAAATTGCTAAACGGTGAGCATCGATTTTGTCGGAATAGAAGCTCACAATAGAACTAGGAGAATTGTTAATAAGTTTTATGTTTGAAATATTAGATAGTTCGTCAAACAGAGAGCGTGAAAGTTTTTCCTGATAAGCTTGAGCTGTAACTCCTTCCTGTTGGTAATTTTTAATCCAATCTAGACTGGTAGAAAGACCGACTATCCCAGCAAAATTTTGCAAACCAATTTCAAGTCGACTGCTCAAATCATCTGGATCAGATATTAACTTATATGTGTCTGATTCTACTTCTTCAACCATCCCGCCGCCGATAAATCCAACGTCGAGATTTGCAAGAAGAGTTTTTTTGATAACGATTACTCCTATGCTTGGACCATACATTTTGTGTCCAGAAAAGAATAATGCGTCAAAATCACTCTCTCGAATGATGTCTTGATTATGACTAATCCCTTGAGCGGCATCGACTAGGACAATTCCGCCAGTCTTGTGGAGATCGTTTGTTATTTCTTTTAGATTAACAAGTTCACGACCATCAATGTTCGACATACTGTTTAAAACAGCAACTGATTCAGACAGATCATTTTTATCATACACCAATGACCCATCAACGGAACGCTCTAGCACAATACGGGGAATACCCAATCTCTTTGCCATAGCCATTGTAGGCAAGAAAACAGAATTGTGTTCGATATCCGAAGTAATTATTTTCTTAAATTTAGGAGGCAATTGACTAAGTACCAAGTTGAGACCATAGGTGGTGTTAAGTGTAAAAGCCACAGTATATTTAGAACTTGATTTGCCTACAAAGTTAAGAACTTTCTTTCTTGTCTCTTTTATTTTCTCATCCAATTTTATGCCCCACTCGTACTTAACGCGTCCGCCACACGAATTATATTCGTGGTAATACTCATCCATTGCATCGATAACCTGCTCTGGTCGCAATGTCTGACAGGCTGAATCGAGATAGACGGTTTTTTCGTCTAGATAAGTGAAGTCAGATATTTTTTTATCATTAGTAGATAGTTGCATAATTATTTTTCCTGCAAAGCTTGCTCAATGAGTGCTTTAACTGAAGCATAGGGCTGTGCACCTGATAGTGGATATTTCTTGCCATTTTTAGAAACCACAATGCTCCAAGGTGTTCCGTTGCCTCCAGTTGCTTGCGCATTCTGTACGTGCTCTTCAATTTTTTGAGCATATCTACCGCTTGTTAGACACTCATTGAATTTACCTGTATCAAGACCAACATATTGGGCAATCTTAGGCAATTCCGCTGGGTCTAGTCCATTGTTTGCTGGAGTAATTTCCATAAGTCGATCTAAATATGCCCAGAACTTATCATTACCCCCAAGTTCTCCTGCACATTCAGTAGCCTCTGCTTCTTTTCGTGCTTTTGAATGTAATTGATCAAGTGGGAAATGACGGTACACCCAGGCAACTTTCCCTTGTTTCCCTTCGTTATCCATAACTTGCTTCATCGTGTCATGAAAACGCTTACAGAATGGACATTCAGTATCTGAATACTCTACAATTTTTACTGGGGCATTTACATTACCCCTAATGTGGTCTTCTTTTGAGACAGAAAGCATTTGCTCAAGATCGCCAGTTTGTTGTGCAGCTACCTGTGGCTCTGGTTTGTTTGCGTTATTTACGCTCTCTGTTTTACCCCCACT
The DNA here is from genome assembly GCA_964577625.1 of uncultured Candidatus Saccharibacteria bacterium. GTDB lineage: Bacteria > Patescibacteriota > Minisyncoccia > Phycocordibacterales > UBA5272 > UBA5272. Next base: position 2,534 of record CAZNZP010000004.1, on the reverse strand, counting down.
GTAGATTACTGAGCCAGAAATAAGTACCGCGGCAATAATCACAGCTATTGGCATTGCTAATGTATTTTTTTTAATTGTTTGTTGTTCTTCTTTTTTAATATTTTCTTCCATAGTGATATTAAGTTAAATTAATAAATACACATCGAAAAATCGAGGTGTTTTTTAATTTAATTTAGAAGATTTTGGGATTTAAAATTCCATTAGAAAAAGCATCTTTGAGTGGATTAAATATCCGAAAACTATTTATGATATTTTTTAAAAATAAAAAAGATGGTTTCTGTACTAAAAATCTATTAGAAAAAGCAAATCTGCCTATTAGAATAAATGCTAGGATAAATAGAAACATAGATACTATATTTTTTGTTGGCAACACAGTAAAAGCATTTTGCCACTCCTGAAAATGTTCCATTGGATTCATTTGACATATGGCCTCTGAGTGAGCACTGAAAGGGCAATTGGTTTCAGATTTATTAGAAGTCAATCCAGACTCAAGCTGAAAGAACCCAAAAATTAGGACCCAGATGGTAAATATTATTACTGCAAATTTTATTAAATCTTTCATATTGGGTTAATAATAAAAATATTACTTAGGTAAGTATAACATTTATATAGTATTATACATAGATTATAATCGTTGACATGTATACCCCCTTGATATAGCTCCTGTTGCTCCGTTAATAGAAGTTACTGATTGGTACGGAGTAAAAACATTCATTAAAGATCCAAAATTCACTTATGATGTAAATAATATTCCAACCCCAGAAAAACTAAAGAACAATATTCAAGGATTTAGCGAAATATCCTTGGGTGATAAAAAATATTTACCTGTATATATTGGATTTAGTGAAGCGAAAATGATGGCAGATGCTAAATTATTTACAAAAGCTGGTGATACGATTGAGAATTTCTTTGGCAACAATGTAATGATTGCAGGAATATTACCAGAAACTAAAACTAGTCTTGATATTATGCATTTTGTTGGACAAGGGTTTGAATTAGTAAAATAAATTAACAAAATAAATATAAAGATATGAGCAAAAAAATTGTTTTTTCACTAGTTGGAGTTGTAATAATTGGATTATCTATTTTTCTATTGAAAGGTAGTAGTATTGTGCCTTCAATTAAAGTTAATGATCAACTTATTTCCAATGAAAGTGTTGTGGTAGAAAGTGTGACTGCTGTAGCCCCTAGCTGGCTCGTTATACAGACAGAAACCAACGGAATACAAGGTCCCGTAATCGGATATACTAAAATTGTTAAAGGTGAAAATAAAAATGTCAGTGTAAAAATTGATTCAAGTAAAAAAACACCTAAGCTCTTCGCTATGATACATGAAGATAATGGTGAAAAAAATAAGCTTGATTTCCCTGATAATGACATGCCATTACTATATAACGGTGAGATGGTCCTCCAATTATTTTCTGTTGAATAATAGTTTCAAAGTATTATAATTAATACATTAAAAGATTAAACGTATAATTAAATGAAATTATCAAAATTATTACATGTAGCCAGTGTTATAGTGGGAGTAATTGGAATTATTGTGTTTATAAGTGCTGTTTTTGGAGGGTCTGATAATGTTGTGTTTGGAATAACTAAGTTTGATGCTTTGGTTTGTGCTGGAATAATTATTCTTATTGCAATATGGCTTGGAATAGGAACAATTCATCATGTAATAATAGAACAAAAAGGAGGAATTCTTTAATTTCGAAGATAGCGCTAGAGAAGTCTGTTTATCACTTAAAAAACGCCCCTAGGGGCGTTTTTTAAGTGATAGTGCTATATAATATTTATACCCCCATATACATGCTTGTAAGTAACACATTATTTTATGGACCTTATAGCTTTGTGGGTCACCAAAACTAACAGGTTGTCAATGCGGAGGATGAGGGATTCGAACCCTCGAACCGGTTTCCCAGTTGCTACCTTTCCAAGGTAGTGCACTAGACCACTATGCGAATCCTCCGTTCTTTTTAAGATTAAAACATTATAAACTTTTTCTCTTTTAAAATCAAAAAATTTCTGATATATTTGTATTACGAAAGCTCCTATAGCTCAGTTTGGTTAGAGCTATGGCTTTATTTGTCAAACGAAGAAAAAGTTAGCAAAGTGCTCCTATAGCTCAGTTTGGTTAGAGCACACGGCTTATATCCGTGGGGTCCCAGGTTCAAGTCCTGGTGGGAGCACTTTGGGAATTTTTTTTTGAGTGATAACAAATGTTTGAAAAACTATCCGTGAGGTCCCAGGTTCAAGTCCTGGTGGGAGCACATTAATGCGCTAGTGCATATCCAAAAATATTTTCTTTTAGAATTCCAAACTCTAAAAGTGTCTTTCTGGCTTCATAAAATGTGGCGCCAGTTGTCGTAATATCATCAACAATAATAAAAATTTTTCTTTCAAAATCTTTTCCGAAATATTTTTCATTTATTTTAAAAACATTTTTAATAAGATTTTCTCTTTCTTCTTTGGAATGAGCTTCAGCAAATCGTATAGTGTGTTTTATCTTTAATAAAAAATCTAAAAGAATATTTTTT
>CAZNZP010000003.1:0-26432 GCA_964577625.1 uncultured Candidatus Saccharibacteria bacterium | reverse complement strand
TTTTAGCTTCTTTTTATTCTATCACTCGCGAATCCCAAAATGCCTTACTAAAATTTTTAGAAGAAGCAGGGGAGAATATTAAAGTTTTATTTATAGTACATGAAGGTATAAATTTGATTAGCACAGTATTATCTCGTTTGTACAGATTGGAAATAGAAGAGGAGAATATTCTTTCAGAAAATGCGGAAGATGAATTTTTGATGAGAGCTGCAGAAAAATTCCTCTCCACTAAACCTTTACAAAGAATGAAGTTAAAAGAAATTACTGAAATTTTAGCCAAAAAAGATGAATATGCTTTAGAGTATGAGGATAAAGAGAGAGCAGATAGGGAAAGTTTAGAAAAATTTCTACTCGCAATTCATAATTTGCTTGTGGAGAATTATGAAAAGTTTATTTTAGAAAAAACCCGGACCTCCCCCAACCCCTCCGAAGGAGGGGAGAAAATTCAGATAGAAGAAAAAACCGGAAGAATGTTTAATTATCAAAATAAAGAATTTTTGGATGAAATTTCAGATGTGATTGAGAGTGTGAAATATGCCAAAAATAATTCTAGTAGCGGAAAAACTCTTTTAGAATATCTCTCTTTAAAGCTTCCCGAAGTGTCAAATTAAAATGTTTTAAGATTTTAGAAAGTTCAGCTTTGTGTTATAATCGCAAAATAATCAAATATATGTCATACGATTTTACAAAATTTAAAGAAGAGAAAGAAAAAATTGTTAGTTATCTTTCTTCTGAATATAGATCAGTACAAACTGGGGCGGCGACTCCGCAGGTTTTAGACTTGCTTTCTGTAGATTCTTATGGATCTAAAATGGCTATCGCTCATGTAGCTTCAGTAAATGTAGAAACTCCAGCTAATCTTTTAATAGTTCCTTACGATAAAAATCTTTTGAAAGAGATTGAAAAAGTTATCAATGAAGCTAATCTTGGTCTTTCTACTTCTGCTGACTCTACTGGTCTTCGTGTCTTCTTTCCAAAACCAACCACTGAATCACGTCAAAGAATGGTAAAGCTTATCAAAGAAAAATTGGAAGATGCAAGAGTGAAAGTAAGGGGGGTGAGAGAAGATCTTAAAAAAGAAATTGAAAAATCTGAAAAAGATGGAGAGTTTGGAAAAGATGAAGAAGCAAGATATTTGGAAGAGCTTCAAGAGTTAGTAAATGATGCAAATCGTGAATTGGAAGACATGTATAACAAAAAAGAAAAGGATGTGCTAGGTGAATAAATAAAACCCCGTTGCTTATAGCGACGGGGTTTTTAAATTAAGGCTGATACACTTCTTCAGAAAAAAGATTATGCTCTGGGCAGCTTTTTTCTAACTCTGAAATAATCATTGAAAGAGGAAAGTCTGGTAGAAAATGTTCCGTAATGTCACCTATTTTGGAAAACATATCATCAGATAAAGGCTCTAGTTTTTTCAATAGCAGACTTCTTTTTTCTGGATACAGGTCTAATTCTACGATAGAAATAGCGTCTTTTAATTCTAAAAAATCTTGATATTCCAGATCGTATCCTCCCATTAAAATTTCAAACCAAAACTCATAGTACGACATGAGGTCTCCGCATAAGACAGAGATATCATAAACTTTCATTTCGCCTGGAACAGACCTTTCTTCAAAATAATTTTCTAATTCAGAGAAATATCCTTCCTCAACAATATGATTGCCGATTCTCAAAAATTCTTCAGCTACAAGAATTTGTTCAATTCTATCTTTTGCCGAAGAAAAACGTTTAGCAGCCTCTTCGAGCTGTAAAAAAGAAATACTTTTATTCATTTTTCTATCTTTTTAAAAAGAACTTTAATCAAATACTACAAAAATAAAATATCTTTGTCAAGTATTTAAAGATTATCTTTTATGCTAAAATCAGCTTTATAAATTAATCTTTATTTACAATTATTTATAAATATTATGACAATATTAATATTCATTATTATACTTTTAGTTTTGGTTTTAGTGCACGAAGCCGGACACTTTTTTTCAGCAAAAATTTCTGGAGTAAGGGTGGATGAATTTGCTTTTGGATTTCCTCCTAGACTTTTTTCAAAAAAGAAAGGTGAGACCACCTATTCTTTCAATGCTATTCCAATCGGTGGATATGTAAAAATTTATGGAGAGAATGGTTTAGATGAAGAGAAAAAAGAAAATGAGGATGGAGTAGTTGAGGTTCCAAAAGAAAAACCTGATCTTAAGAGAAGTTTTGCTCATAAACATCCTCTAATTAAAATCTTTATTCTCTCTGCGGGAGTGATAATGAATTTAATTTTAGCTTATGTTTTGATTACATCCTCTGTATATTCTACGACCACTTTTGCGATTGATAGAAATTCTGAAGAATATAAAACTTTTGTGGAAGAAGGTAGAATTCGTGATGAGACAGTTTTGATTGCTAATATTGTCAAAAATTCTCCGGCAGAAATGGCTGGTCTCAAAGTTGGTGATGAGGTTAAAAAAATCTATATTAATTCTGAAGATGCTGCAGGACAAGTAGATACTAAAAAATCTATTGATTTAAATAAAGCTTCTGGCGAAGAGATTACTGAGACAGTATCCAAAACTATTAATGATACAGAAAATAAACATAGTGATTCTATTACTATTGAATATATAAATAAAGACGGACAAGAACTTTCTACCACTTTGGCTGGAGTTTATAATGTAGAAGGTAATAAAGATAGAAAAATGATTGGTATTGCTTTTGCAAAAACTGCGACTATTAATTTGAAATTTAATGAAGCTATAAAAATGGGTTTTGATAAGACAGTAGAGTTTACAAAATTAACTTTGATTGGTTTTAAAGATTTGTTTGTGAATTTGTTTACCAAAGGAAGTGTTTCTCAAGATATTGCTGGTCCAGTGGGAATCTTTGGAATGGTAGGGGACGCGGCATCTTTAGGATTTAATTATCTTTTACTATTTTCTGCAATACTATCTATCTCTTTAGCAATATTTAATATTTTGCCATTTCCAGCTTTGGATGGAGGAAGAATAATTTTTGTGCTTATAGAGTGGATTTCTGGAAAAAGAATTCCAGAAAAGTGGCAGGGTATTTTAAATGGAATTGGTTTTATCATTTTGATACTTCTCATGGTGGTGGTGACAGTGAAAGATGTGCTAAAATTATTCTAGAATAAAGACACAAAACTATGCTTCAATCAAAACTTTTTACTAAAACCAAAAAAGAATTTCCTGCAGACGAGACTTCCAATAATGCCCGTTTCTTAATTCAAGCCGGATACATCTTTAAAGAAATGGCTGGAGTTTATTCTCTTTTACCTCTTGGAGTAAGAGTGATTCAAAAAATTGAAAATATTATTCGCGAAGAAATGAATAAGATTGGAGGAGTAGAAATGAAAACTTCTATTTTGCAAAATAAAGAAGTTTGGGAAAAGACTGGTAGATGGGATGATGAGGTGGTAGATAATTGGTTTAAGACTACTCTCAAAAATGGATCAGAAGCTGGTCTTTCTTTCACCAATGAAGAAGCTTATGCAAATATTATGAAGCCATACATTTCTTCTTATAAAGATCTTCCAGCTTATCCATATGATTTTAAATCTATTTTTAGAAATGAAGCTAGAAGTAAGTCTGGAGTAATGCGAGGTAGAGAGTTTTATTGGAAAGCGCTTTATTCTTTTTCTAAAAACAAAGAAGAACATGAGAAATTTTATGAGCGTGCTGAAGAAGCTTATAGAAATGTTTTTGAAAGAGTTGGTCTCGGAGACAGAACTTATTTTACTTTTGCTAGCGGAGGAACTTTTTCAAAATTTTCTCATGAATTTCAAACTTTATCTGAAGCCGGAGAAGATACTATTTATGTAGATTTTGAGAAAAAAATTGCTGTTAATAAGGAAGTGATGACAGATGAGATTTTGGAAGATTTGGAATTAAATAAAGAAAACTTAGTAGAGAAAAGAGCGATTGAAGTAGGAAATATTTTTACTCTTGGATACAAATTTTCTGATCCGATAGATTTGAAATATAAAAATAAAGAAGGGGAAGAAGAGAAAGTGTTTATGGGGTCATATGGTATCGGTATAACTAGACTCATGGGTACAATTGTGGAATGTTTTTCAGATGAAAAGGGAATTATTTGGCCAGAAGCTGTAGCTCCATTTAGGATTCATATTCTTTCTCTTCATCGCTCTGAAGAAGATGATGCTTTTGTAACAGCTAAAGATCTTTATGAGAAACTTCTTGCTAAAGGAGTGGAAGTGATATTTGATGATAGAGAAAATAAAACTCCTGGAGAAAAGTTTTCCGATGCAGATCTAATTGGTATTCCTACTCGTATAGTAGTTTCAGAAAAATCTTTAGCGAATGGTGGAATAGAAATTAAAAAACGAAACGAAAGTGAAAGTAAAATAGTAGGAGTAGAAGAATTTTTAAAAAATTATTAAAAAATAAAACAAAAAATCGCCCTTTATAAAGGCGATTTTAATTTTCTTTAGATCATTTACCAGTAACGGCGATACATAGCTCGGTCTACATTTTGTCGGTAAATTATGGTTGTACCTATTCTACCTACAAAATCGGTCCGGCCAATATTTATCCCGTTCAGATAATAATCTATCCAGACCATGGATCCAGCTCTTGTGAGGCGGAGATTTTTGATTTGCAAAATAAGAAACTGTCTTCCAAATAAATTCATATAAGTCTGAGATTGTTGACGATATAAATCGTAACCATATCTCATACCAAAACGCATTATTTGGTCTTGCATTTGCCCATAACCATATGGTCCCAGGTCAAATCTTTGAATCATATTTTGCTCCCAATAATTACCATATCCACCCCAATATTGCGCTTCAGATTTGAAAGAAAAAATTGAAAGCGCAAAAATAAAAAAGAACATTAATTTTTTCATTTCTGTATGTTTTTAAAGTTTGACAATACTGATTTCTAACTTGATTCTATAAAAGAGCTATAGCTTTGTCAAGCCGGGATCTTTATGATAAGATATAGGAAATTTTAGCTATGTTTAAGAAGTATTTTTCTAAATTTTCTAACGATATTGGTATTGATTTAGGTACTACCAACACTCTAGTTTCTTTACGTGGAACTGGGATTGTGATTAACGAGCCTTCAGTGGTAGCTATAAACAACAAGACAAATAAAATTGTGGCTCTTGGAGCGGAAGCGAAAAATATGATGGGTAGAACTCCGGAACACATTACTATTGTGAGACCAATTATTGATGGAGTAATTTCTGATTATGAAGTGACAGAAGAATTTTTGTCTTATTTAATCAGTAAAGCCAACAATTTAAATAAAAAGTTTTTAAGACCAAGGGTGGTAATCGGTATACCTATTGGAGTAACGGATGTGGAGATTAGAGCGGTTGAAGACGCGGCGAATGCTGCTGGGGCTAGAGAAGTTTATATTCTAGAAGAAGCAGCTGCAGCTGCTATTGGTATGGGGTTGTCTATTGAGACTCCTACAGGATCAATGGTGGTAGATATCGGTGGCGGTACTACAGATGTAGCTATTACTTCACTTTCTGGAATTGTGAAAAGAAGAAATATAAAAATAGCTGGAGACAAAATGAATCAAGATATTATCTCATTTGTCCGTAATCAGTATAAAGTTTTAATAGGAGAAAAGACAGCTGAAGAAATAAAAATAGAAATCGGCTCAGCTTTACCAGATGAACATTCCATCACCCAAAGAGATATGTCCATCAAAGGAAGAGATTTGGTTTCTGGTCTTCCAAAAGAAATTGATGTAAATGAGGCTGATATTCGCGAAGCTATGGCTCCGAGTTTGTTTCAAATTGTAGAAGCTGTGAGAGAGACTTTGGAAGCAGCACCTCCAGAAATTTTAGGAGATATTTTAAGGGATGGAATAATACTCACAGGTGGTGGATCACTCATAAGGAATATTGATAAATTGTTTGAAGAAAATCTAAAAGTAGCTGCACATATTTCTATAAGTCCATTGACCGATGTGGTAGTAGGTACAGAAATAGTACTTTCTGATTTGGCGAGGTATCACGAGCTTATTATCAAAGACTCAAAAGATATTATTCCTATTGAATAGAGTTTTTTAGTCTTTTAGGGTCAGATTATTTAGTGTATAATCGTATTATGAATTTGAAGACTAAAAAGAAATTTAAATATAATATTTTATTTATTGTCATATATTTTGTCTTTCTTTTTTCTTTTCCTTTTTTGAGAAATTATTTTAATGTAAACAAGATTCAAGTAGCTGCTCCAGAAACAGTTTTGATTGCTGCCGACAGTTCTACAAATTTTGTCTCTAATATCTTTTATAATATTTTAGGATATTTTTCTAATAGAAAAAATCTGCTAGATGAAATTTCTCGCCTAGAAAATGAATTACAAATAGAGAAAGATAAAAATGTTATAAACGTTAATGGTGTTGGTGATGCAAAAAAAATCGTTGCCAAGAAAATCTTTTCTGATTTTACAAATATTTATGAAACTATTCTTTTGAATAAAGGTAGAGAAGCTGGAGTGGAAGAAGAGGCTATTGTCTTTTTGTATCCAGATAAAGCTATCGGGGTCGTAAGTTCAGTCGGAGAAAAATCTTCTTTAGTCTCACTTTATTCTAAAGATAAAAATCAAGTAGAAGGAGTTGTGCGAGCTAAAGGTTTTAGAGAGCCAGTAGAGATTGCACCTATTCAAGGTGAAAATATATTAGAGGGTGAAGATTTAAATAATTTGAACTCTACTTCAAGTACATCTAGTACTTCTAGTTTAACGACTAATTCTTCAAGTGAAATAAATATTAATTTAAGTACACCAATATCTTCAGCGGACGGTCTTTTGATTGAATTTATTGGATATGGAGGAGGTGATTTTGTCGCAAAGATTCCAGAGAATATCAAAATTTCTACAGGTACTATAATCTATTTAGCTAGAGATGAAAGCAAGGCTTTAGGGGAAATTATTAAAATCGAGAAACAAGAAGCAGCTTTTTATCAAGTCTTATTTGTGAGAGGTTACTATAACACTAGAGAAAATGGTAACTATTATATAGAAAATAATTAAAAATATGAGAGTAGTAAAAAATAATTTTTGGAGAATAGTTTTAAATACAATATTGGTAGCTGTTTTTCTTTTTTGTATTTTTTATGATTTAAGTTTATCTAATATTGGTTTTCCATTTTTAACTACAGTTTTTTTTGTGATACTTATTGGTTATAGATTTTTAAAACCATATTTAAGATAGTTTATTTGATTGGCTATGGTAAGAAATATTTTTAAGAAAAAATTTTTCAGAAAAAGACAAAGCGGGGGAGAAATTAATCCGGAAGATATTTTTGTGGATTCTTCTAATCTACCTGGACTTGATACAGAGAGTATGGAAGGAGCTTTCAATAAACCCATCTCTTCTTTTATGGAACATTTGCCTCTTTTTGTTCTATTTATAGTTTTTTCTATTTTTTCTTATCGGCTTTTTATACTTCAGATTCAAAACTATGACTATTATAAAGAAAAATCTGACAACAACAGATATAATACGAAATTGATTATTGCAAATCGTGGTGAAATCTATGATAGAAATGGTGAAATTTTAGCTAAAAATACCACAGCTTCTTCAAGTGATATTTTAAAAAGAGAGTATATAGATATTTCTGGATTTTCAAATTTATTAGGTTATGTCTCTTCTCCTAAAAAAGATAATTTAGATAATTTTTGGCAAGATACATATATAGGAAAAGATGGAGTAGAACTTTTTTATGATGAATTGTTAACTGGAGTGAATGGAAAAAGAATTGTAGAAAAAGATGTGCGTTCAGAAGTAGAATCTGAAAACTTAATCGTAAAACCAATTCCTGGAGCAGACCTTACTTTAACTATAGACTCTCTTTTACAAAAAGAATTCTATTCTTCTATTCGGAGTTCAGTAAACTCAAAAGGTTTTACTTCTGGAGCTGGAATTATCATGGATGTGAATAATGGCGAAATTTTATCATTAGTTTCTTATCCTGAATACAATAATAATCTAATGACTAATGCTAGCACTAGTGAAGAAAAACAAGAAGTTGCTAAATCTCTTCAAGATAAAAGAACTCCATTTTTAAACAGAGCAACTTCTGGACTCTTTACTCCTGGTTCAGTAGTCAAACCTTTTATGGCTTACGGGGCTTTAAATGAGGGAATAATTTCTCCCACTAAAAAACTCTTATCTAAAGGAGCTATTGTGATTAAAAATAGATACGGTGGTCCGGATACAGTCTTTAGAGATTGGAAAGTGCATGGTTGGGTAAATGTGGTGGAAGCAATAGCTGTCTCTTCAGACGAGTATTTTTATCAAGTCGGAGGTGGATATGAAGATCAAAAAGGTCTTGGTATTGCTAAAATTGATGAATATGCAAAATTATTTGGTCTTTCTACTGCTACTGGTATAGATTTGCCTGGAGAGATTGATGGTGTGATACCTACTCCTGAATGGAAAAGAATTAATTTTATAGATGGAGAGTGGAGATTGGGAGACACTTATCATACATCTATTGGACAATTTGGTTTTCAAGTCACACCAGCAGAGTTGGTGAGATATATAGCGGCGGTTGCTAATGGAGGCAAGCTTGTTACACCACATGTCTTTTTGTCTGCCACCTCAACTAATGAATTATCAAATAAAGAATTAATAAATCAGTACAATAATAGAGTTTGGAATATTCAAAATTTAAATCTTAATCAAAACGCTTTGAAGTATGTAGAGCAAGGTATGAAGAATGTAGTTCTTCCAGGAGGTACAGTTCCTCAATTAAATATTCTGGGCTTAGATGTAGCTGCAAAATCTGGAACAGCTGAAATTGGTATTGTGAAAGGTAGAGTGAATTCTTTGATGGTGGGATATTTTCCATTTGATAAACCAAAATATGCTTTTGTGGTGATTTTAGAAAATGGTCCAGTGGATGCCCCAGGAGCTTCTTGGGCTATTAAACCAGTTTTAGAATACATGGCAGAAAATATTAAGAATTATTTAGATTAATTTCAAAATACTCAAAAATGTGCTATTATTTTAACAATTAATAAGGGTACTTAAAATTTAATTTTTATGGCAAAAGAAGTAAAAGAATATCTAACAATTGAAAAGAAAAAGGAGCTTGAATTAGAGCTTAACAATTTAAAAACTGTGCGTAGAAAAGAAATTGCGGACTCTATTGAGTGGTCAAAATCTCTCGGTGACTTGGCTGAAAATGCTGAGTATTCTCAAGCTAGAGAAGACCAAGCTAGATGTGAAGCAAGAATTAGCGAATTAGAAACAATTTTACAAAATGCGGTGATTACAGATGCTAGTAGTTCAAAGAATGGTGTAGCTGTCGGCTCTGTAGTTGTAGTAAAAAATTTAGAAGGAAATGACGAGACAAACACTTTCACTATTGTCGGTTCAGAGGAAGTGGATTTGGATAGTGGAAAAATCTCCAACGAATCTCCTCTCGGTTCGGCTTTACTTGGTAGAGCTGAAGGGGAGACAGTATCATTTATTGCACCAAAAGGAGAAGTGAGATATAAAATTATTAAAATAAATTAATTATGTCTAATACCAATAAAAGTACATATGGAATAGTTTATCTCTTAATAGCTGCTTTAGCTATTGGAGGATTCTTTTACTTAACAAATAAAATTTACGACTTGCAAGGAAGAAACGATATCATTAATAGCATTGATACTGCGGTTGCTAATAATGGTGAGACAAAGTCATATGCTTCTTTTATGGCTTTGACTTATAAAGATGGTTGGCTTTGGGAAAATACAAGTTATTCTGATGAAAATCATTTATCTCCAAAAAATGGAAAAGTTTTCAATTTAATCTTAAAGGAGGATGGTACTTTTACCACTACTACAGATTGTAATGGTGGAGCTGGTTTATATTCTTTAAACGGTTCTAAAATATCCTTTTCTGATATCACGAGAACGGAACTCTACTGCGAAGGTTCACAAGAAGGAATTTATTTTGCAGACCTAGAAAAAGCCGAATCATATTTTGTGACCAGCTCAGGACTTTTGGGACTTAATCTTAAAGATAATGCAGGACAAATGATTTTTGTTTTAAATTATCAAGAATAATAGACAAGTAAAATAAAATCCCCGAAAGGGGATTTTAAAATTCTACACTTTTAAGAATTTGTCTCGTAGCGTCGGATAGATTTAATTTCAAAAGTTGTTTTTTAGAAAAATATTTAGCTTGCACAATTTCGTTTCTCGGATTGAATTTTTCATCAATTAATACTTTGTAAAGTATAACTTTTTCAATATTTTTCCCTCTTATAGTTTTAAGTCCGTAATATTCTCTTTTAGTTGTTACGAGGAGTATAGGATTTTTTACACCCAACTCTTCCTCCAACTCTCTCTTTAAACTATCCAATTCCGTTTTGTCTTTTTTCACCTCAAATTTTCCACCAGGAAGTATCCAAAAATCCCTCTTTTTACAAAGTAAAATTTTTCCTTCTGTAAAAATTAATCCATTTATCACAATAACACCTTTTTCCATTTTCGTATTTTTAGATGAACAATTATTTTTATACTATCAAAATTTATTTATTAGCCAAATTTTTACTTTTTCTTAAAAATACTTTATAATAACCTTATTATTTACTAACAAATACTCACTATGACATCAATTTTAGAATTAAAAGAAGAAAGATTTAAAAAATTAGAAAAGCTAAAAGAAAGAGGTTTTAATCCTTTCACAGCTCATTCAGATAGAAATATTTCTATCAAAAAATATTTAAATGATTTTGAAAATCTAGAAACTGCTATTTTGGGAGGACGAGTAATGTCTTCTCGTGGGCAAGGCAATTTAATCTTTTTTGATATTTTTGATGGTTCTAGTGAATTAAATGAAGAAAGTAAAGTGCAAGCTATTATTAAAAATCCAGAATCTCCGGCTGAAGCTTTTGAGTTTTTTAAAGAGTTTGTTGATGTTGGAGATTTTGTAGAAATAGAAGGAGAAAAATTTTTATCTAAAACTGGACAAAAAAGTATTTTAGTGAAAAATATTAAAATGCTTACCAAATCTCTTTTACCTTTACCTGATAAATATCATGGACTTCAAGATGAAGAGTTGAAAATGAGATATAGATATCTTGATATTTTGACTAACAGTGAACTACGAGAATTGTTTTATAAAAAAGCTCACTTTTGGAGAGTGGTTCGTGAATTTTTGAATGAAAGAGGAATGCTTGAAGTGGAAACACCAACTATTGAAACTACGACAGGTGGAGCAGAAGCGAGACCGTTTAAGACCTACCATAATGATTATGATATGGAAGTTTATATGCGTATTTGTGTAGGGGAGCTCTGGCAAAAAAGGTTAATGGCCGCAGGATATGCTGGTACTTATGAAATTGGTCGCGCTTACCGAAATGAAGGATCTAGTCCAGAACATCTTCAAGAGTTTACTAACTGTGAATTTTATCTTCCTTATGCAGATTATAAAGATGGGATGAAATTGGTAAAAGAGCTTTATGTAAAAATTGCTAATGAAGTTTTTGGAAAGACAAAATTTGAAATGAAAGGTTTTACTTTTGATTTAGCAGATGAGTGGATAGAAGTAGATTACGCAGAAGAAATTAAAAAGCAGACTAATATAGATATTTGGCAAGCTAGCGATGAAGAGATAAAAGATAAATTAGAAGATTTAGAAGTGAAGTATGATGGACAAAGTCGCGAGAGACTTTTAGATACTCTTTGGAAATATTGTCGTAAGAATATCGCTGGTCCAGCATTTCTAGTTAACCCTCCATTACTTGTTGCGCCTTTAGCTAAACCAAATCCTGACGGCAAGACCGCGCAAATGTTTCAACCAATACTTGCTGGAAGTGAAATCGGTAGAGGGTATTCAGAATTAAATAATCCAATTCTTCAGAGAGAAAATTTTGAAAAACAAAAATCACTTTTAGAAAGTGGGGACGAAGAAGCGATGATGCCAGATTGGGATTTTGTAGAAATGCTAGAGCATGGTATGCCTCCAACTTGTGGATTTGGATTTGGGGATAGGCTTTTTGCTTTTTTAGCTGGTCTTCCACTTCGCGAAACTATAATGTTTCCACTTGTAAAAGATAAGAAATAAAAGGTTTTTTACTAAAACATCCTTCCTTAACAATCTTAACGATGTTTTCCACAGTTTCGGCTGTGGTTTTTTCTTGTCAGAGATTAAAAGTGGTATATAATGGGATTAGGTGGGATATTGTGGGAGATATCGCGCTTGTATGGTTTTCACAAAAATATGCTTTTAGGACACTATATTCACCAACTTGATGACAAAAAAAGAATTTCCATTCCATCTAAATGGAGAGGTGTGCTTGGTAAAAAAGTTGTAGTGACAAGTGGTCTAGATAAATCGCTCTTTGTATATAGTTTAAAAGAATGGCAAAAAATTGCAGAAACACTTTCATCTTTATCTTTTACAAATAAAGACACAAGAAGTTTTACCCGTTTTATGCTCGCTAATGCTTTTGATACAGATTTGGATTCTGTGGGAAGAATTTTAATCACCGATCAGCTTAGAAAATTTGCTGATATCAAAAAGAAAGCAGTCTTAGTCGGCATGCATTCTAGAGTAGAAATCTGGAGTGAAGAAGAGTGGGAAAAATATTCAAATTCAAATAATAAAAGCGCTGACGCTGTAGCTGAAAAATTATCTGAAATTGGTATTTTATAAAACTATGCATATTCCAATTTTATTAAAAGAATCTATTGATTCTCTAAACCTCAAAAATGGGTATGTGGTCGTAGACGCTACGACCAATAGAGGTGGACACTCTTTAGAAATAGCTAAAAGAATTGGAAAGGAAGGGGTTTTGATTTGTTTTGATTTAGATAGTAAAGCTTTAAAAGAAGCTGAAATGTTTTTAAAAAAAGAACTAGGTCAAAAATCTCCAAAAATCTTTTTTGTAAATGAAAATTTTCGTAACGTTGAAAACGTTTTAGAAGATTTAAAGTTTAAAAAAATAGATGGACTAATGGCTGATCTCGGAGTTTCTTCACAAGAATTAGACGAGTCTGGTAGAGGATTCACTTTTCAAAAAGACGAACCTTTACTCATGACTTTAAAAGATGAAATAAGTGAAGAGGATTTAACAGCTGAAAAAATATTGAATACTTGGGAGGAAGAAAATCTCGCAGACATAATTTACTATTATGGAGATGAAAGATTTGCAAGAAAAATTGCTAAAAATATTTGTGAAGAAAGAAAAAATAAAACAATAAAAACCACTTTTGATCTGGTGAATATTATTAAAAAATCCGTTCCAATTAAATATCAAAATCAAAAGATACATTTTGCTACCAAAACTTTTCAAGCCCTTCGCATTACAGTAAATGATGAATTAAGAGCTGAAGAAGATTTAATCAAATCCCTTCCAAATATTTTAAAAGAGAACACTAGAGCTGGTTTTTTAACTTTTCATTCCGGAGAAGATAGAGTTTTAAAAAATACAGTAAAACTTTTAAAAAATGAACTTAAACTAGTTAAATTTGAAAATAAAAAAGACTTTTTAGAGTCAAGTAGAAAAGAAATTTTTGAAAACCCTAGATCAAGAAGTGCAAAATTGCGAGTGGTAGAGAAAAAATAATATGCAAATTAGAAATACACAATTGAATAAAGACAGACTAAATGGAAATAAACTTTATTTGCATACTTTTAAGAATTTTTCCACTTCTAGCACCAAAAAATCTCTCAAAATTTATGTCATACATGCCCTTATTTCCATTTTAGCTATTTTAGGTATTGGTTATATGGTTATAGTGGTAGCAGTAATTTTTAATATTATAAATAAAAAAGAAGGGCTGGCTACAATTAATGACATTAATGTAAAATCTGCAAAATTGGAAAAAGAATATAATTCAGTAATTTCCAACATTACCAAAGACTACGCTTTTAATTATGGCTTTGTAGAAGCTAAAAATAATAACTTTGCTATTAGAAAAGATGCGGCAGCAAGTTTTTCTTTCTTATACGAAGGAGTGGATAGAGTAGTTGAGAATTCTAATCAATAAAAATAGACATGTCGGAGAAAAATAGATTAATTCACAACCGAATAAATATTTTTGTTTTGGTTATTTTTTTAGTTTTTATTTTGATTGGAGCTCGGCTTTTTTATTTGCAAATTATTCATGGAGCAGAATATAAAAGAGCAGGAGAAAACCAATACTTTTATGACACTGGAGAAAATTTTGATAGAGGGTCTATATTTTTTACAAACAAGAATCACACCTTTTCTCCAGCGGTAGCTATGTCTAATGAGTATGATTTAGCTCTTGACCCAAAGACTATTGATTTATTTTTCCAAAAAAGGGTAGAAGATGGTGCAAATCTAGCAACTTTAGAAAATGACTATTATGTAAAAATTTCAAAAGTTTTTGAAGACTATTCTTCTAAAATTTCTGAAAACTCTAATTCTAATTCCAACTCTTCTTCTAGTTTAGTCTTTTTAGATAGAGAAATATTTTTTGAAAAAATGCACAACACTGAATCTGGTTATGAAGTTTTACTAAAAAATGTACCAGAAGATATTGCCAATGAACTCATGTCTCTACGACTTCGCGGTTTAATTGTAAACAGAAAAAAGAGTCGTGTTTATTTTGAAAAAGAAATCGGAGCTAAAATTTTTGGGTTTGTAGGTTTTACAGAAAATAGAAAAACAGGACTTTATGGTTTAGAAAGATATTATAACGATATTTTAGAAAAGAAAAATATTGTTAATTCAAATTTCTTTGCAGAAGTTTTCTCAGATTTCAATTCTAGCGATAAAGAAAAGAGAGATTCTTCTAGAATGCTTGAGTATGCTTCTTCTGAAGGTGATATCAATTTGACTATTGATGCCAATGTACAAAGATACACCGCTAAGATTGTAAGCGAAGCAAAAACCAGATGGAATTCTCAGAAAGTCGGAGCTATTGTTATGAATATTAATGATGGGTCTATTGTGGCCATGGAAGAAATGCCTTCTTTTGATCCGAATAATTACAAAGATGTTTCCAATATTTCTCTTTATAATAATGATCTTGTTTCGGGAGTTTACGAAATGGGTTCTATTATTAAACCTTTAACTGTGGCAATAGCTTTAGATATGGATTTGGTAAATGAGGGTACTACTTATAACGATACAGGCACCATCACTTTGAGTGGATACAAGATTTCCAACTATGACAAAAGAGCGAGAGGTCCAAATACTCCTTTACAAAAAATACTTTCAGAGTCTTTGAATGTGGGTATTGCTTTCTTGGTGCAAAAAATGGGAGGAGAAAATTTAGCTGAATATTTTCATAAGTTTGGATTTGGGGAATATACTGGAATTGATTTACCAGCAGAAGCTTCTGGTCTTGTAGATAATCTTGATTCCAGAGTAGCGATTGATTTGGTGACGGCTGGATATGGTCAAGGTATTGCGACCACACCTATTCAAACTATTAGAGCTTTAGCTGTTTTAGGTAATGGAGGAAAATTAGTTACTCCGCATATTGTAGAAAGTATTAGTTATGACAATGGTACTACTAAAGTCATTGCTCAAGATGAACCTTTAATGGTTTTTGAAAATGCTTCTACTAGTAAAAGGATAAGTAAAATTTTAACTAAAGTAGTAGATGAAGCTATGAATGCTAAAAACCCTAATTACACAATAGCTGCCAAAACTGGTACTGCTCAAGTAGCAAATCCAGCTACAGGAAAATATTATGAAGATAAGTATCTTCACTCATTCTTTGGATATTTTCCAGCCACAGATCCTAAATATATAATTTTCTTATATCAAGTTGATCCGAGAGGTGCAGAATATGCTTCTCAAACCCTAAAAGAATCTTTTTTTAATTTGGTAAATTATTTGATCAGTTATTACGAAATTCCTCCAGACAGATAAAGATATTAAGAATATTGTTTTTAAAAAATTCTCTATGTTATAATCTTTTTATACTAAATAATTTTTAAAAACAATATGTCAAATGTAGTAACACATTCCAAAGGAGGCAAGAAGAAAAATAATGCCGTATTGGTTGTAGGTAGTATTTTAGCTATAATCATTATTCTTTTTGGACTTAATTCTATTATCAGTAAAAAAAATAAGCACAATACTGAAACTGTTAATCAGGTAGTCGGTGAACACACCACTAAAGGAGATTTGAATGCAAAAGTCAGAATTGTGGCTTATTCAGATTTTCAATGTCCAGCTTGTGCTGGTTTAGCAGTGGTCTTTCCAGAAGCTTATGAAAGAATTGTAGAAAAATATGGTCCTTCTGCATTATCTTTAACCTATAAACATTTTCCTTTGACTTCTATTCATCCAAGCGCAGTCCTAGCAGCAAGATCAGCTGAGGCCGCAGCTATGCAAGGAAAATTCTGGGAAATGCACGATGTTTTATTTGAAAAGCAAAGTGATTGGGGAACCGGTTTAGATGCACAAAGTAAAATTGAAGGATATGCTAGAGATTTAGGATTGGATATGGCAAAATTTATTACTGATAGAGACGGAAAAGAAGTTGAAAAGATTGTAAATGATGCTATGATTGAGTCCCAAAAACTCGGTTTGACTCACACTCCATTTGTCTTTATGAATGGCCTTGAAATGACAAATTTGAAGCTTTCAGCGGAAGATATACAGAATAGAATTGAAGAAGAGCTTCAAAGGTTAGGTGTTTCTCCAATTAATCAATAATAATTAATAAAAACCGTTTTATCTTTAATTTATATAGGGATTTTCAAAACGGTTTTTATTTTGTATAATAATCAAAAATATATGGGAATTAAACAATTTTTTACAAAACAAGCGACAAAATACGCTACTAGAAATTTACCAGAAGATCAAAAAGAAATGATTAATAATCTTGTAGAGCAAGATCCACAACTTTTTGAGAAAATTGCTAAAGAGACTAAAGAGCTAGTTAAACAAGGTAAACCAGAAATGTATGCCTCTTTTGAGGTGATGAAAAAGTACCAAAAAGAACTTCAAGAAGTCGCTGCTAAAGCAGGAGTACAGAAAACTGTGATTAGATAATTTCTTTCATGTATTAAATTTATGTCTTTAAGTATCGGAATAGTCGGGTTGCCGAATGTCGGCAAAAGTACACTTTTTAACGCGCTAACTAAAAATAGTGTGCCTGCTGAAAATTATCCTTTTTGTACCATTGATCCATCAGTGGGTATTGTAGAAGTACAAGATAATCGTCTCTACAAACTTTCAGAAATGAGCAAAAGTAAAAAGACTATTCCAGCGGTAGTAGAATTTGTAGACATTGCTGGACTTGTAAAAGGTGCCAGTGAAGGTGCTGGTCTTGGAAATAAATTTCTCCAACACGTGAGAGACACTGATGCGATCTTAGAAGTGGTACGACTTTTTGAAGATGATAAACAGATTCATGTAGAAAATAGAATTGACCCACTTTCAGATATTCAGATTATCAATATGGAATTGATTCTTGCTGATTTAGCGACAATCAATAAAAGATTAGAAACTATTGAAAGGGAAGTAAAAAAGGGAGACAAAGAAGCTGTGAAATTTAAAGACTTACTTTTAAAATTAAGAAATATTTTAGAAAGTGAAAAGCTAGCCAGAAGTATTTTAGAAGAAGAAAGCGTAGTAAAAGATGAAGAAGCTCTAAAACTTATAAAAGAACTTCACTTAATCACCATGAAGCCAATCATGTATGCTCTTAATAAAAAATGTGGAGCAAAAAATTTAGACGAAGTAAATGATGAGCGTTATACAGAGCTTTTAAACTATTTTAAAGAAAATAATTTCAATTATTGTTTAATTGACGCCAAAGTAGAAGATGATCTGAAAGATTTTGAAGGAGAAGAAAAAGATATGATGAGACAAGAAATTACTGGGGGAGTGGTATGCGACGATGGAATTCATAATTTGATCACCGAAAGCTATAAAATGCTAGGACTAGAAACTTATTTCACTACAGGGGAAGATGAGACTCGTGGTTGGACTTTCAAAAAAGGTTCCACTGCTCCAGTGGCTGCCGCTGCAATTCATACTGATTTTCAAAATAAATTTATTCGTGCCGAAGTGGTAACTGGTAAAGATTTGCTGGAGTGTCAGGGTTATAAAGTGGCTCGTGAAAAAGGTCTAGTTCGTACCGAAGGGAAAGAGTATATAGTAAAAGATGGTGATGTGATAGAGTTTAGGATATAGTTGATTTTCCTTCATTTTTATGATAATATTTTAGGACTTACGAAAAACATTCGCCTTCGCATAAAGCTATGGCGGAACAAGAAATTTATGAAAAAAGACATTCATGGACAATATTTTGCTGATGCAGTAGCTACATGCGCATGTGGTGCTAAATATAATATTGGTTCTACAGAAAAAGAGCTTGAAGTAGAAATCTGCTCAGCATGTCATCCATTCTATACAGGACAAGAAAAAGTTCTAGACACAGCAGGAAGAGTGGATAGATTTAAGAAAAAAGTTGCTAAAGCAGCAGAAGTAAAAGCTAAGACTAAAAAAGCTTAACTTTTAAATAAAAAACATTCCTTTTGGTGAGTGTTTTTTATTTTGTATAATTAGAGATATAATGAATTTATAAATATGGCTTATATAGAACAAGATTTCCGAGACAATGATAAGACAAAGTATATTTTTCCTTCCTATGAAGATCTTTTAAAAAAAGAAGAGGAAGCTAATTCTTTATTGTCTGACGAAGAATTGAAAGAAGTGGCTGAAGATGAGTTGAAAAATATTAATACTCAAAAAGCTGTTCTCTGGAAAGAGATGACTGAAATTTTAGATAAAGATAAAGAGGAAGAAGAAAAACCAAAATCTCTTATTTTAGAAATTGCTGCTGGAGCTGGAGGTGATGAGTCATCTCTTTTTGCAGCAGAACTTGCAAATATGTATCAGAACTTTGCTCTCAATAATCGTTGCTCTTTTGAAAAGTTGGACGAGAGTGTTTCTGATGTGGGAGGATATAAAGATGTCTCTTTTGAAATCAAAGGTGCGAAAGCTTGGGATTTGTTTAAATATGAAATGGGTGTGCATCGTGTGCAAAGAGTCCCGGATACAGAAAAAAATGGAAGAGTACATACTTCTACTGTCACTGTAGCTGTCATGCCAATTCGTAAAATAAAAAAGATTACAATCAATCCAGCTGATATTGAAATGGAGACAAGTCGCTCTGGTGGAGCAGGAGGACAAAATGTAAATAAGGTAGAAACTGCAGTGAGACTTATTCACAAACCAACTGGTATTGCTGTAAAGTGTACTGTAGAAAGAAGTCAGTTGAAGAATAGAGAAAGAGCTATGGAGATGCTCCAAGCCAGACTTGATCAAATGGAAGAGGAAAAGTTTTCTAAAGAAAATAGTGATGCTAAAAAAGAGCAGGTAGGTACAGGGGATAGAAGTGAGAAAATTAGGACTTATAATTTTCCTCAAGATAGAATTACTGACCATCGTATCAAAGAATCTTGGCATAATCTTTCAAAAATTATGTCCGGAGAAATGATGGAAATTGTAGAAGCTCTTACAAACTTTACAGGGGAATTTGGTACAGATGAGGAGGAATAATTAATAAACTTCTGATATTGACATTTTAAAAAAAATCTTTATACTAAAGCCAGTATTTACAATTAAAAAATAATTCAAATGAGCTTCGAAGATCTGATGAATCAACGAGAAGTTATAGCTTTAAAGAAAGAGGAATTAAACAAAAAGATGGATTTTTATTATGAAAAAGATTCTCTTTCTTATGATGAATGGGGAGAACTTGAAAAGCTTTCTGAAGAGTATAAACAACTTAATAAAGAAGATTCTTTATTGGTGGAAATGTTGATAGAAACTTTTAAAAAGAATTAAAAATTAACCAAACCTCTGTTTTAATTTATTGTTAAAACAGAGGTTTTTTGTTTTCTTAACATTTGCTATAATCTAGAAAAGAATTCATCCTTAATCCTTCCCTAAAATTTAGGGAAGGAAACCCTCCAAGCAAAGTGAGTGAGGGAGGAAGGGTTTAAAAATATATGAAAATACTAGTCGTGGAAGACAATGTAAAATTAAACGAAGGTATAAAGCTTTATTTAGAAGAAGAGGGTTTTGAGGTGGAAGTAGCTTTTAATGGTGTGCAAGCTATCTCCAAAGTCAAAGATTTACAAAAAGAAAGCCAAGAATTTGATGTGATTATTTTAGATAGAATGATGCCTATGAAAGATGGAATTGAGACTTTAAGAGAAATAAAAAATCTTGGAATAGAAAGCGGAATAATCATTTTGACAGCTAAAGATACTGTGGATGATAAAGTTTTTGGTTTAGCGGCAGGAGCAGACGACTACATGGTGAAGCCGTTTAATGTAAAAGAATTGACAGCAAGAATTCATTCTCTTTATAGAAGAAATTTACAAAAAAATAATCCAATTAAAAATACCATTTCTCATTCCGTTGAAGGTGTAAGTAAAAAAGAAATTATTCATAGTGATAAAAATTCTAATTTTACTTTTAATGCCAATACTGGAGAAATTATTTTAAGTAAGGAAGAAGGTAAAGAGAAAATTATCTCTCTCACCAACAAAGAAGCAGATATTTTTGAAATATTACTAGAAGGTGATGGTGAGGCTATTAGTAAAGAAGATATTTTGGAAAAAATTTGGAAAGAATCAGAGACTCCAAGTAGTCGTTTTGTAGATGTCCATGTTCACAACCTAAGAAATAAATTACAAAAAAATAATTTTTCTGGAAGAGTGGAAACTGTGAGAGGGGTAGGATATAAACTACTTTTTAGCTAATCAAATGAAAAAAAATACTAGACAAAATCTTTTTACTTCCACTAGATTAAAGCTAGATTTAATAGCTTCAATTTTTGTCTTTATAATTTTAGGATCTTTTTCTTTTGTAGTTTATAGTCTTTTGACTCAAGATATTATTTATCAGATTTCTCCTGTTTTTCAGAGTGATCAAATTTCTGACTATGTAAACGCAGAAGAATTTTTTCAAAATTTGAGACAACAGACTATTTTTCTTTTAATAGTTTCAGATATTATAATTTTTATAGTAAGTATAGTTTTATTTGATAGGATGGTGAAGAGAATGCTTACACCTATTGAATACATGACTAATGTTCAACAAAAATTTGCCTCTAATCTTTCTCATGAATTACGCACACCATTGTCTGTCATAAATATGCGAGCAGAGATTTTATCTAGCAAAATAGATAAAGAAGAAAAACTTGAAAACAATGGAGAAAAAAAGAAGTTTTTGACTGATTCAAAAAGTGGAATAGATGTGATTTTAAAAGAAGTGACAGGTATGACAAACATGATTGATGATTTACTTTTTGAGGCGAGGATTAGATATGTAGAGCAAAAAGATGAAGATGTAACTATTGAAGATATTGTTAATCTTATTCAAAAATCTTATGAAAATCTTGAAAATAAAAAAGAAGAAAAATTAAAATTTTCTATTGAGAATAATTTAAAACTACGTAAAAATATTAAAGCCAACCCTACACATTTGGAAAGGATTTTTAATAATTTAATTTCCAACAGTTTCAAATATACAAATACTGGGGAAGTGAAGGTGACACTCTCTAAATATCGTTATTTAGGAAAAAAATATTTAAAGATTGAAGTCTTAGATACTGGTATTGGTATTAAAAAAGAAGAACTTCCAAAAATTAGTGAGAGGTTTTATCGTGGTAAAAATGTAGAAGAAGAATTTTCTGGGACAGGTATTGGACTTTCAATTGTGAATGGTATCACACATGCTAACAATTGGAATTTTAATATTCAAAGTGAAGAAGGTAAAGGTACTACTATGATTATTTCTAAAATCCCTTTAATTGAAGATCCGTTGGATGATTAAAAATAAATTAGGAGCTAGTTGTGTGATATAATTTTCTTATGAAGAAAATTGCTATTAATGGTTTTGGTAGAATTGGTAGAGCTTTTTTAAAGTTGGCTTTATTGGATGAAAAAGCCTCTAAAGAGATTAATATTGTAGCCATAAATGATTTAGGGGATTTGGATAATATGATTTATCTTTTAAATTATGACACTGTTTATAGACAGAAAAGTTTTAGAAATATTGAAGCTAAAATAGTGAGTGAAAAAGAGAAATATTTAGTTTTGACTTTACCAAATGGTAATAAAAAAGAGATTAGATTTTTGACTGAAAAAGATCCTGAAGTTTTTGTGAGTGAAAAAATTTGGAAAGAGTTAGGTGTGGAGGTAGTCATAGAATGTACTGGAGTTTTTATGAGTGCAGACAAATCTCATTTTCATATTGAATCAGGAGCTAAAAGAGTTGTCCTATCTGCACCAGCTAAAGATGGTAAGAATAGTATGAGAAGAACAGAAACAGTGCTCATGGGACTCAATGAAGAAAAATTAAAGGATTCAGAAATCACTAGCAACGCATCTTGTACCACGAATGCTATTTCTCCTATTATGGCTATTATGAGCGAAACTGTCGGTGTAGAAAAAGCTATTTTAAATACTATCCATGCTTATACAGCTTCACAATCAATTGTGGACGGAGTTAGTAAAAAAGATTGGCGAAGTGGTAGAGCGGGAGCGCAAAATATTATACCTTCTACCACTGGTGCGGCTATTGCTATGACTAAAGCTTTTCCGGAATTAGAAGGATTATTTGATGGGCTTTCTATTAGGGTACCAGTAGTTTCGGGAAGTTTGGCTGATGTGACTTTTATTTCTAAAAGAAATACTAGTGTAGAAGAAATAAATAGAATTTTAGAAAATGCTTCAAAAATAAACAGATGGAGAAGTCTAATTGCTGTGAGCTATGAAGAATTAGTCTCTTCTGACATACTAGGTCTTCGTTATGCTGGTATTGTAGACGCTAAAATGACAAAAGTCATTGATGGCAACTTGATTAAAATCTTAATTTGGTATGACAATGAGGTCGGATATGCGAATACTCTCCTAGAACACACTTTAGAAGTTGTAAAATTCCTCTAAAATTTAATAAATCATTATTTTTATCCACTAGTCAAATATGTTGATAAGTTTTTCTTTATACAGAAAAGCTCTGAGACGAATCTTGTCAAATTTTTGTCTCGTACCTAGATCTCATATGCTAAGATTTATCTAGAAAGCAGGTGGGCGCTTTTGGGTTTTTTATTTTGTATTACAAAAATTAATAATTTAAATAAAAAAAATAAAAGTATGAAAAAAGAAAAAAGTATTTCAAAGGTCGAGTTAGCGAAAATTAAATTTATTCGTAAAAGAACTGGAGAAGTCGTCCCATTTGATATAAACAGGATCACTAGAGCAGTTCTTAAAGCTTTTGAAGCTTCAAAAGAAGGTGGAGAGTTAATGGCAGAATCAATTGCAAAAAGTGTTTTTAAAAACTTGCTGGAAACACAGGCTGATTTGATGAAAAAAGAGAAAAATACAAAGTTTTTACCATCAGTAGAGATGGTTCAAGATTTTGTGGAGAAAGAATTGATGAGGTCCAATTTTACAGATACAGCTAAAAAATATATTCTCTATCGTGAACATCGTTCTGAGCTTAGGGTCTTAAAACCAGTTTCGAAATCTACCAAAAAAGCCGTAGAAGAAAGTAGTAAATATTTTTCCAGCCCTTATTCAGAGTTTATTTTTTATCAATTCTATTCTCGCTGGATGCCTGATCTTGGACGTAGAGAAACTTGGATAGAAACTGTAGATAGATATATGGCTTATATGAAAGAAAATCTAGAAAATAAGCTAACTAAAAAAGAATATGATGATGTTCGTAAGGCAATTTTGAATCAAGAAGTTTGTCCGTCAATGCGCTTGCTCTGGTCTGCTGGCAAAGCTTGTAGAAACTCTAATGTCTGGGCTTATAATTGTTCATATATCACTCCGACTTGTCCTCAGGATTTAGGCGAGATTATGTATATTTCTATGTGTGGAGCTGGTCTTGGATTTTCTGTGGAGTCAGAAAATGTACAACAATTTCCGCAAATTAAAAAACAAACCAAAGATAAACCCACCAATTATGTCGTAGAAGATAGTAAAGAAGGTTGGGCAGATGCGTTTATTTTTGGATTAGAGGCCTGGTTTAATGGTAAAGATGTAAAGTTTGATTATTCTCAAATTCGTCCCGCAGGAGCCCGTTTAGAGACTGCTGGAGGTAGAGCTTCAGGTCCGAGACCTCTTATGGAGTTGATGGAGTTTTCTAGAAGAAAAATTTTAGCTAAACAAGGTCGTCGTCTTTCTAATTTAGATTTACACGATATTGTTTGTAAAATTGGTTTGATTGTAGTGGCTGGAGGCGTGAGAAGAAGTGCGCTTATTTCTCTCTCAGAATTGGATGATTTAGAAATGAGAGATGCAAAAAAAGGGCAATTTTATCTTTCCGAATCACAAAGAACTATGGCTAATAATTCTGTAGTCTTTAACGAGAAACCTAGCGCTGAAGAATTTCTGGAAGAGTGGACAGCTTTAGTCAAATCAAAATCAGGAGAAAGAGGAATCTTTAATCGTGGAGGACTTGAAAAGCAGGTTCCAGCTCGTCGTTGGGAAGCTATTAAAAATGAAAAGCAGGTAGGATTAAATCCTTGTGGAGAAATTTATCTAAAATCAAAACAATTTTGTAATCTTACTAGTATAGTCATTCGCCCAAATGACACCATGAAGACTTTAGCGAAGAAAATGGAAATCGCTACAATTCTTGGCACTTATCAATCTACACTCACCAATTTTGGCTATCTTTCAAAAAAATGGAAAACCAATTGTGAAGAAGAAAGATTGCTTGGTGTGTCTTTAACTGGCTACTATGACAATAAAATTATTCGTAATGATGCCAATTTACAAGCTTTAAAAAATGTCGGCATTGAAGTTAATAAAAAATTTGCAAAACGTTTTAAAATTAATCAGTCTACAGCTATTACTTGTGTCAAACCTCATGGAAATTCAGGACAACTTTTAGGAGTTGGTTCTGGAATGCATCCTTGGTACGCTCCTTACTTTATTCGTAGAGTTCGTATTTCTAGCACCGATCCACTATTGCAAATGGCTAAAGATCAGGGTGTGCCTTGTGTGCCAGAAGTGGGTCAATCCGAAGAGACAGCTACAACTTTCGTTTTAGAGTTTCCAGTCAAAGCTCCAACTGGTGCAATCTTTAAAGATGAGGTGTCAGCTATCAGTCTCTTGAAAGAATGGAAAAGACTAAAAGAGCACTTTGTAGAACACAATCCATCTGCAACTATTTATGTTGGTCCTGAAGAGTGGATTGAGGTAGGTAGTTTTGTGTATGAAAACTGGGATTTAGTTGGAGGTTTAACATTTTTACCACGCACAGATCATATTTATCAATTGGCTCCTTATGAAGAAATTACCAAAGAAGAATATGAAAAAAGAATTAAAGGTATTGGTCATATAGATTTTTCTAAACTTTCCCAATATGAATTCTCCGATAATACTACTGGAGCAAAAGAGTTTGCTTGTGTGTCTGGAGCTTGTGAAATTTAGTTTTTAAAAATAAATTTTTAATAAAACTCTATTTTTAACAAAATAGAGTTTTATTTTATAGTATAATGAGAGTATAAAGAATTATGAAAATCTATTTAGCCACAGATCATGCAGGGTTTGAAATGAAAGAAGCTGTTAAGTTATTTTTGGAATTGGAAAAAGATGATTTAAGAAAAGAGTTAGAAAAAGGAGGACAAGTGATAGCTTCTATTGATATTGTAGATTTTGGAGCTTATACTTACGACGAGAATGATGATTATCCGAAATACATTTCAGCTTGCGCAGGAGCATTGTCAGCTGATATTTATACTGGAAAGAAAAATGGTTTTGGTATAGTCTTTGGTGGGTCTGGAGAGGGGGAGGCTATTGTAGCTGGAAAATATAAAGGTATACGAGCAGGAGTGATTAATAGTGAAAATCTAGAACTTGTTAAACTTTTACGAGAACACAATAATGCTAATATTATTTCTTTTGGTGCAAGATTTGTCGGAGAAGGGTTTGTAAAAGAAGCTGTTAAGACTTTTATTTTGACGAAATTTGATGAAGCGGATCAGGAGACTGTGACTAGACACGAAAGAAGAGTAGAACAAATTGAGGATTTAGAAGAAAATATAAACACCAAAGTTTCTAAAACTGAAATGGAGGAGTTGGAGCTTTTAGCTTCTATGCGAGCAGAAGCAGCAGATAATTAATTATGGAAATAATACCAGCGATTTTAGAGAAAGATTTTGAAGAAATAGAAAACAAATTAGATTTTTTAGCGAACATTGAGGACAAATATCGTATTGATTTTAAAACTATACAAATTGATCTTTGCGATGGAGAATTTGTAGATAGTTTGACTTGGCTTCCAGATTCTTCAAAAAAAGAAGAGTTGGAAAAACTTTTATCTTTTAAAAAATATTTTAACTTAGAATATCATCTCATGTGTGAAGATCAGATGAGATATTTTTTAGAGTTAGAAGAGTTTAAACCAAAAAGTTTAGTGATTCATTTGGATGAGATTTTATTTTCCAAAGATTTAGAAAGAATTGTAAAAAAAGCTAAAGA
>CAZNZP010000002.1:0-27336 GCA_964577625.1 uncultured Candidatus Saccharibacteria bacterium | reverse complement strand
TTTAGAAAATGCTCCAATTAGAAACGGAGACTATATTGAAGTTTCTCAAGTTTTAGATAAACATAAAAATAAAGAAAAATAATATGAGAGCTGTAAAACAAATTCACGAAGATTTAGTTTCTAAAAAAATTACTGTACGAGAGTTGGTTGATCAATCTTTAGAAATTATTAAAAGTAATGAGAGGAAATTCAATAAAGAAGTTTCAGAAGAAAAAGATTTGAACGCTGTTATAGATTTTTACTCTGCTAGTTTTATTAATGAGCAAATTGATAAAGCGCAAAGTTTAATAGACGAAGGGAAAGGGGGGCTTTGGACAGGGGTACCAATTTTAGTCAAAGATAATATTTTGGTAGCTGGTGAAAAAGTTTCAGCTGGATCAAAAATGCTTGAAAATTATGTAGCGACTTATGACGCGAGTATTATAGAAAAATTGAAAGAAAATGGGGTTATTTTGCTTGGAAGGACAAATATGGATGAGTTTGCTATGGGAAGCTCTGGAGAGACTTCTGCTTATGGTCCGACAAGAAACCCGCTTGATAAAGAAAGAGTCCCTGGTGGCTCTTCTGCGGGCTCTACGGCCTCTGTAGCAGCAGATTATGTGCCTTTAGCGTTAGGGTCTGATACTGGTGGATCAATTTGTCTCCCATCTGCTTTTTGTAATTTAGTAGGTTTTAAACCAACTTATGGCTCAGTCTCTAGATATGGGTTAATCGCTATGGGATCTTCTTTGGATCAAATTGGTACTTTTACAAACAATATTTCTGATGCAGAATCTTTTTTTGAGTTAATTTCTTTTTACGATAAAAAAGACGCTACTAGCGTGCCAGAAAATATCAGAGAATCTGCCTCCGCTAAAGCTACGGCGGGACACAGGAAAATTGGTATTCCAAAAATTTTGAATGATGAAAAAATGAGAAAAGCGATTGATGAGAAGATTTTAGAAGACTTTGAAATACAAATTAATAATTTTAAAACTCTTGGCTATGAAGTTGTAGAGGTTGATATTCCAAATATAGATAAAGCTTTAGCGATTTATTATATTCTTTGCCCAGCAGAAGTTTCTTCCAATATGGGAAGGTACGATGGAGTTAGATATGGTCTTTCTAGATTAGGAGGAAATACTGTAGAGAATTTTACTAATTCTCGCACAGCTGGTCTTGGAGATGAAGTGAGAAGAAGAATTTTACTTGGAACATACATTTTGTCTGCCGGATATTTTGATGCTTATTATAATAAAGCTGTAGTGGCTAGAGAGATTCTGAAAATGGAATTTGAGAAAGTCTTTGCAGAGGTTGATGTAGTTATGACTCCGACCTCTTCTATGCTTCCATGGAAATTTGGAGAGATTACCAATCCTTTGACTATGTATTTAGCTGATTTATTCACTGTGCCAGCTAATATTATTGGAGCTCCAGCTATTTCAGTACCAACTACTAAAAAAGAAGAAGTGAATAGTGAAAATCTACCAAAGTCTATACACTTTATTGGTAATCTTTTTGAAGATAAAAAACTATTTAAAATCGCTAAAGAATTGGAAGACTTTTTAAAAAAGTAAAATCTTAAATTATGATATAATTTTTATATCATAAAGCATGTATTCTTTTAATCTGGATTATATTTTTAACGTCGTTTACAACATACTTTTGGCTATTCGCTATGCATTTTTATTTTGGATTTTGAGAATTGATAAAGCTCAATATTTAGCTGATCATAAGTATGACGCTTGGGATGGTTTGCGAGATAGAGGTTGGATTAAAGATCCTAGTGCTTTAGGGAATTTTTCAAACAATTTTGACCCAAATTCTGGTGTTCTTTATTTAGGTGGTAGTGGAAGTGGTGCTGAAAAGATGTCTTGGTGGGACACATTAAGACAAAATCTTTTTGGTTGGGGAAGAGGTGATGGAGTCGGGACAATTTCTAGCAGTGGCTCAACTAGCTACGGTCTTAATCCTGGCGATATTGGTTATACAGTTGGAAAAGTGAATAATGATCCTTGGTTTGCAAATTTACAATATTCTATACAAAATCCAATCATAGCTTTCTTTAATGATATTCTAACTCTTTTAACATTTTTTGTTTTGATTTGGCTTATTTATTCAATGTTGAAATGGTTATTCATTACCCTTGCTCCAATCAATGAAGCAAAAGAAAAAACTAAATTAGAAAAAGAAGTGGCTAAAAAAGAAGCGAGAGCTAAAAGAATTGCCGAACTAGAAAAGTTAAAAGTACAAGAAACTTTCCAAGAAAGAATTGCAGAACAAAAAGAAGAGAAAATTGAAAATAGTTTACCGGGAGGAATATCTGGATTGCCTATTGATGAAAGTGATTTGACTTATGAAGAGGTAGATAGGATAAAAGAAAAAGAAGACATTCTTTTAAGTTATAAAGTTAAGAATGTAATTCCAGTTAAAGAAAATAAAGTAATTAAAATTAAAAAGTCTTTAGATACTGGTATAGAGAATGTAAATACTCCAACAGAAACTATAGAGCAAGTAGCTATTAATATTCCACTTTCTACCGAAGACAAATTAAAATATGCTTATCAAGATGATAGAAAAGAGTGGTATATGTCTCGTTGGAATACAGTTATTGGATATATGCAAGGTAAAGAAGAGGCGATATGGAGAATAGGAATTTTGGAAGCGGATAATCTTTTAGACGAAATACTCCACGACAGAGGTTATCAAGGTCTTACTTTAGCTGATAAATTAAAGATGACAAATTTCAATACTTTAGATTTAGCTTGGGCAGCACATAAAATTAGAAATCGTATTGCTCATGACGGCTCTCGATTTGCCCTTTCTGAGAGAATTGCTAGAAATACTATAGAGCTTTATAGAGCAGTATTTAAAGAATTTAAAATATTTGAATAATTTTGCTATACTTTAAGCATATGGAAAACGAAGAAAAAAAAGAAATTGTTGTAGAAGAGATTAAAGATAAAAAATCTGAGAACTCTGAAAATGAAAACATTTTTTACGCTTTTGCTTATGTACTTTTTTTCTTACCTCTTTTGGCTATTCCTGAATCTAAACAAAGTAAATTTCATGCCAATCAAGGACTAATTTTGTTAATTTTTGGATTTGTCGGGTATACAATATTAGGAATGCTCCCAGTTTTTGGATGGCTTTTGTTGCCGGCTTTTAGATTGTTTGTAATCATATTAATTGTAATTGGATTCTTAAATGGTTGGGATGAAAGACAGCGTCCTCTTCCGCTGATTGGTAAATGGTTTAAAATTATAAAATAGTCAAACCCCACAAAATGGGGTTTTGTTTTAGTTTTAGCTTTTTGCTATATTTATAGCAATGAAAAAGGAAGATTTTAAAAAATATAAATTACCAGATAATAGTGGTGTTTATTTCTTTTTAGATAAAAAACATAACAGTAAAAATATTCCAAATAAGAAAAATGTTTTATATGTCGGTAAGGCTACAATCTTAAAGGACAGGGTAGAAAGTTATTTTTCAAATGATTTGGTGACAACTCGTGGGACGAGAATTTTAAGTATGATAGAAAATACTAAAGATATTTTTTATTTAGAAACTTCTTCAGTCCTGGAAGCTATAATTTTAGAATCAAAGTATATTAAAGAGCTTCAGCCATTTTTTAATGTGAAAGAAAGAGATGACAAAAGTTATTCTTATGTAGTTTTCACTAAAGAAGATTTTCCTAAAGTTCTTATAATGCGTGGAAGGGAAATAGAAAAATTAGAAGATTTAAAAATTTCCAAAAAATTTGGTCCTTTTATTTCTAAAGCAGAGCTTGTGGAGATTATGAAGTTTATTCGTAAAATTTTCCCCTATAGAGACAAATGTAAACTAAATGAAAAAAGACCCTGTTTTAATTATCAGATTGGACTTTGTGCGGGAACTTGTGTCGGAGCTATCTCCAAAAAAGAATATGCTAAAAATCTTAAAAATATAGAAAGTATTTTGTCTGGAGAAATAAATAAACTTTTAAAATCTTTAGAAAAAGAAATGAAACTTAAAGCTAAAGAAAAAAAATTTGAAGAAGCAGGTAAGATTTTGGAACGCATCAAAGCTTTTAATTATTTAAAAGATATTAATTTAATCAAAAAAGAAACTTTATATAAAGATGACTCAGAAGAAATGAGAATAGAAAGCTATGATGTTTCTCATATTTCTGGGGTAAACAGGGTAGGGGTAATGTGTGTTTTTGAAGATGGGGAATTCAAAAAGAGTGAATATAAAAAATTTAAACTTACAGAAAAGACTAATAATGACTTGGAGGGATTGGTAGAAATTTTAGAAAGAAGATTCAGACATTCTGAATGGAAATATCCAAATCTTTTAGTGATAGATGGCGGGAAAACTCATTTGGAATATATTTATAAAAGAATAGAAAATTCTTTATCAAAAGACCTTTTAGGAAAAATAATTTTTGCTTCAGTGGTAAAAAATGAAAAACATAAAGCTAGAGAAGTTTTGGTTTTAAGAAAAAAAGATGAGAAAATAGTTAGAAAATGTGAAAAGGAGATTATTTCTTTAAATGAAGAAACGCATCGTTTCGCTATTAATTATCATAAATTTTTAAGAAATAAAATTAGAAAATAATACTTAGCTTTATGATATAATTTAGTTAAGTTATGCGAGAAAGACGAAAAACAATAGCGATACTCCGCGGAGGAAAAGATGATTATTCTCGCTCTATGAGAAATGGGGCAAATATTATCATTTCTCTTTCTAGGTATCAAGATTTGTTGGAGGTGATTGATGTGGTTTTGGATGAAAAAGGTGATTGGTTTGAAAGAGGTGTTCCATCTGATGCTCATAAAGTATTTTCTAAATCTGATTTTTATATTGATCTCACTAGTAATAAAAATGCAGACTATCACGATTTAGCACAAAAGTTAGATGTGAAGCCAGTCTTTAGAGATAATCATATTTCTACACCTAATAGAGTTAACTCTAGAAGAATTTTAAATCAAATCGGTGTCTCAGTGCCGAAATTTATTTTGATCAGAGACTTACAAAGCTTAAAGCCAGGATTAGAAGAAGCTTGGAATAGATTCCAAACACCTTTGGTGGTCAAAGAAGTTAGTCATGAATTTAATCGTAAAAGTATTATCACTTATTCTTTTTTAGAAGCTTTTGATAAAGCTAAAAATATTCTTAAAAATGGAAGAGAAGTGCTTTTGGAGGAGCATGTAGATGGAAGGTATATTTCTGTAGCGGCTATACCAAATTATCGTGGAGAGAATATTTATATCCCAACTCCAGCAGAAATTTTTAATCACGAAGGGGATAGGATAATCAGAGATAGAGCTATAAGAGGTAAATATCTACCAGACCATATTTGTGATAAAAGGTGTATGATTCACGCTGAAGAAAATCTTAAAAAACAAATTCGTAAAACTGTAGAAGAGATTTATCAGACTTTTCTTTTTGAAAATCAAGCTCTTGTGGATTTGGCGATTATTGAGAAAAAAGTGCCAGGAAAGCCAAGAGGGCATAGCCATGACTATATTATTAAAGTTTTGGATATACACACCTCTCCGAGCATTTTTGAGGATTCTAGGCTAGATTTTATTCTAAAAAGTTCAGGTATTGATATTGGGCAATTTATTTTAGACAAAATGGACAAAATTGAAGAAGAAGAGTTAATTTACTAAGTTTGACAAAAGCTTTTAAAAGTGATATAAAGTAGATAGATAATTAGTTGTTTAATCTAAAAAATAGAAAATGAAAGATTTAAATGAAGTAGTCATTTGTTATGAATGTGATGTTGATAATTTCAAAGGGGTAGCTTCAGGGGTGGTTGCAAGTAAGAATCAACCAATATCTGTTTCAGACTGGGACCTTTTGGATTCTCACGAACGAGAATTATTTACTCCTCTAACTTTTAAAAAATCTTTGGAAAGAGTAAAAGATTCATCTGCGATGTTATCTAAACATATTGAAGATAATTTTAAGTATAAAAACAAAGAAGAGTCTCTCAATAATGTTCGCGCAACTCTTTCAGATTTGAAAAAGTTGATGGCATTTGTAGATACTGGATTTCACTTTATTGATAAAGAAAAAGCCGTGAAATAATTCACGGTTTTTTTTATTTTATATTTAAACTTTCTAAAAACTTCTTTAATTCTTCTCCTTTTAATTCTCGGAATTCTCCAGGTCTTAATTTTTCTAATTTTAAGAAAGTAAAACGAACTCTTTTGAGAGAAAGAATGGTGAGATTGAGAGCGTTAAGCATTCTTCTAATCTCATGCTTTTTACCTTCTACAAGAATAATTTTAATAACATTTCTATCCTCTTCGTCTAAAGTCACTTTTTTGGCAGGGGAATAAAGAGCTTCTCTAGTTTGAATACCTTTTTCTAAAAGAGTTTTTACTCTGGGTGTAGCTTTTTCTCGTACTCGCACAATATACTCTCTTTCTAATTTATTTTTTGGATTAAGTAATTTTTCTACAATTCTGTAGTCGTTACTATAAATAAGAAGTCCTTCACTCTCTTTATCCAATCTACCAATTGGTTCATAACGAATTTTATTCATAACTTTGAAAGCAGTTTCTTCCCCTCTTTTTTTATAATAAACAAAATATTTTAAATCTTCTAATTTTTGATTTAGAAAAATTGAATCAGAATCTTTTACTTTTTCTCCTAGTACAGCCACTCTATCGTTGATATGAATTTTCTTTTCAGAAATTAATTTATCAACCTCTCTGCGACTCAAAACTCCAAAGTCACTTAAGAATTTATTAATTCTCACTCCAGATAATTTTTCTTCTTTTTTATAATCTTTTAAATTAACTTTAATTTTCATATATTTAAGCCCAAATTTCTAATTCTTTTTGCTTTTCTTTTTCAACTTTTTCTTGCCATTCTTTTTCTGCTTTATTTATTTTTTTAATCTCTTCCATTTTCAATTCTCTATTTACTTTTTTCTTTACTTCTTCTATTTTTTCATTTTTCATCTCGTCTTTACTTATTTTAGAGATAAAGTAAAGTGAGAAAAATCCGAACAATCCTACCACAAAGAAAATTAGTGTAAGATTAGAAGTAAACATTCTCAAAAGGAATGCGCCAGCTAAAGAGACAAAAAGAAAACCAACATTAAACATATTTTGGAAGAGAGCTATCATACCAGCATCTCCTCCATCTACTTTTCTGTAAAAATAAGCATAATTTTCTGTTTCCGCTACAGCTGCTCCAAATCTGGCGATAAATAGTAATATTATCCAAATAATAGGATTAGGTGTGACGATTTTGAAGATGTGAATTGATACTAGAATTATACTTAAAGTGGTAATACCTAAAATCATTATTTTTTTCTCTCCAAATATAGTATCGGAATATTTTCCTAATCTATAAGGTATGATAATGAACGGAATTAAAGTAATAGGGGTGATTATACCGACAAAGATAGTGGTTGAAATACCCAAGGTTTCTGTTAGATAAAGAATTAAATAAATATTAATTACGGCATAAAAAGAGTTTAAAGCAAAAGAAGAAGCAATTACTCCTCGCATGTTTTTATTTTTTAATACAGATTTAAATCCTCCAATTAAATTCTTTTTTGCGTATTTTGGTTCCTGTATTTCTTTTAGGTAAATAGAGGTTATATATATTAAAGGAATAAGAGCCAATCCAGCCAAAATGAAAGTACCTGAGTACCCAACATAATTGAAAATGCTAGCTGAAACAAAAGGTGTGACTATGGAAAGGAAGTTGTAAATAGTTAGCACTGCTCCACGAATTGAACCAGTACTCTCATCTACTGAAAAAGTTTCTATAAAAATATTTATAGAAACCCAGATAAGAGTCGCAAAAGTTAAATAGAAAATTGCAAAGATAGCTAGTGTATATAGGTTGATATAATTTGATAGAGCTAAAGTTAAAACTATTACAAGTTGAGTAATGGAAACCATTATTAAAGTCTTATAATTTGTAAACTTTCTTAAAATATCTCCCATAAAATTAGAGATAGTTATAGCTAAAAGAGCCCCTCCAGCATAAATTATACTTAAAACTACCTTACTAAAATATTGATCTAGAAATTCTGAGAATATAAAATAGACAGCAAAGTTATGTAGAGCGTAAAGAGCTACAAGCAAATAAACCACACCCAAAAGTCTTTTCTTCTGTTTACTTTCCATAAATACTACAATATTAATTTGAGTATATTATACCACTATAATAACAGGAATAATTACTGGACGTTTAGCAGTTTTTTGTAATAAGAATTTTGCTAAAGCTTCGCTTAATTCATTTTTAATATCATCCATACTGACATTAATATTTTTCTCTAGGTTTTCCTCGATAATCTTTTTTGCTAAAGATCTAGTCTGATAGAGAAGTTCTTGAGATTCTTTCAAGTATACAAATCCACGAGAAATAAGGTCAGGAGATTTTTTGAGTTTTTTAGTATGATTGTCGATAACTCCAATAGCTACAAACATTCCATCTTCTGCTAAAGTTTGTCTATCTCTCATCACCACATCTTGTAGTTTACCGACATTCATACCGTCCACAATAATCATTTCATTCGGAGCGAATTCTTTGAGAGCAACAATTTTTTCACCAGAGTTTTGAATTTCAATAATCATTCCATTGTCTGGAATAATAATATTCTCTTCAGGCATACCAAGCTCTCTTTGAATATCAGCATGTACTCGAAGCATATAGTGATAGCCATGAACAGGGATAAAGAATTTCGGAGCAATTTTGCTATGAATCCAGACCAATTCATCATGATTCGCATGACCAGAAGAGTGGACATCAGAAGTTTTGTAGTGAATAATATGAGCTCCTTTTCTAGAAAGTTTATCTTTTAGCATTTGTACCGCTCTTTCATTTCCTGGCACAATAGAAGAACTCATTAAGATA
This sequence comes from uncultured Candidatus Saccharibacteria bacterium, assembly GCA_964577625.1. GTDB lineage: Bacteria > Patescibacteriota > Minisyncoccia > Phycocordibacterales > UBA5272 > UBA5272. Next base: position 18,486 of record CAZNZP010000002.1, on the reverse strand, counting down.
GTTGTGTTTTTGTCTAGCTTAATATATTTATGAGTGCCGTTTGCAGTTCTATTTAAGACAGCGAATTCTTCTCCTTGAGCTCCTGTAGCCAAAATCACCACTTTATCTTTTGGATAATTTTCAATGTCTTCAATAGGGATAATTATTTTTGGATCAACTTTCAAAAGACCAGCAATTTTTGCTACTTCAATATTAGTTTTAATACTTCTACCTTCTACAGCAATTTTCTTTCCATAGCTTTCTATCATTTTCATGATTTCCAACATTCTTTCTACTTGAGAGGAGAAAGTAGCAATGATTAATCTACCTTTAGCGTCACGAATGATTTTTCTAATATTATCAAAAACCACTCTGTCAGAAATTGAAAAACCAGGATTTTCACAGTTGGTAGAATCTGTCAAAAGACAGAGAACTTTTCTTCCTTTAAAAATTTCATATCTTTCAACTTCACCTGGAGTTGGAATATTATCATCGTGATCAAGTCTCAAGTCCCCAGTGTGAACAATATCTCCAAAAGGAGTTTCTATGATTAACCCCATAGAATCTGGAATAGCGTGTGAGACAGCAAAGAATTTTGCTCTCAAATCACCAAGTTCTACAGTATCTTCAGTTTCTATAATTTCTAAATTGATAGGATCAAGTTGTGGAAATTCTTCATGACGTTTTTTAATCATCAAAGCTGTAAATTGGCGAGCGTAAATTTTTGGATTACCAATTCTAGGTAAGATATAAGGGATAGCTCCAATGTGATCAAGGTGTCCGTGAGTGATAAGCATACCTTTGATTTTATGTTTATTCTCTTCTAAATATCTAGTGTTTGGAAGAATACATTCAATACCTGGAGTGGTACTTTCAGAGAATTGGAATCCACAATCTACAACAATAATACTGTCTTTATACTCAATACAGCTCATATTTCTACCAATCTCTTCTACTCCGCCTAGATTTATTATTCTGATAGAATCTGAAGCTAGAGGAGGAATATGTGCCAATTCTGTCCCTTCAGAGATCTTGGTTTCAAATTTAAGACCAGAATTCTTCTTATTTCTAATTGGTGGACGAGAGCTAGGTCTTTTACTCATACTCGCATAACTACTTCGTGAACTTTTTCCAGCAGAAGGTCTTGGTGTTCTAGTATTATTTTTTTTATTATTTCTATTCATAGGTTTGTTATTTGTAATCATATTTTTAAATTAATGTAATAAATTTTGTAATTTTTCTATAAATGGTTTTTTGTAACTAAAACTCCAAACTCTTTCTTTATATATAAACCAGTCTTTCACATTTATAAATCTCTCACTTTTGTCTAATAAATCTATTGGTAAAGCTTGATCAAATTGTTTTGCTAAATTTTTATCTGTGACTATATAGTTTAGATTATTTGCATAGAGTGGGACAGCTGGCATTTCTTTGATTAATTCTTGATTAATTTCTTCTAGATATGAAGCTCTTTCTTCAGTAAAATCTTGTCTCAAACTCTCTAAATTTTTATCCATATTGGTACTTGTATAATTGGTAATATTTGATCCAGGATAAACTCTTTGACTAGAATGCCAGTAGCCATATAAATCAGAATCTCTTTCTATGATTGATCCAAAAACTAATATTTCAAAATCTCTATTTTTGATAATTTCAGCTAAATTACTAATACTGTAAACAATCACGTTTACCTCTAGTCCTTGTGCTCTCCAAGCTTCAGCTATTTTTTCAGTAACTTGTTTTAATTCTGGTGTATCAGCTGTGGTGATATTCAAAACTTGATCTTGTAATTTTTCTAAATCTTTCAACTCAGACTCATTTGTAGCAAAAGAGCTTCCAAAGAAGAAATCTTTTTTTGTCACATATCCACCAAAAACTGAATCCAAAATTTCTTGTTTATTTATACTTTTTCCTAAATAAGATCTCACATCTTTATCCGCTAAAAGCTTATTTTTGTTTGTGTTAAAAGATAAAGAATAAACAGTTGTTAAACTTCTAGAAAGTACATTTTTATTACTTTGATTAATTTTTCCAAGAGACGAATAACTTAAATGAGCAGTAGCTTCAATTCTCCCATCATTCAAAGCAGAAAGCATATCATCAGTATTGGGATAAATATTTATAATTATTTTATCTAAATAAGGTCTTCCGCTCAGATAATCTTTATTGGCAGTTAAAATATACTTATTAGCAATATTAGATTTTTTGACAACAGAATCTATTTTGTAAGGCCCAGAACCAATAGGGCGAATATTAAATTCTGAAAAAGTAAATTCTTCAGCAGAAAGTTGTTCCAAAAGATGTCTTGGTAAAATTCCAAAAGTCAAAGCTTCTTTAAAGTGATAAAAAGGTTTTTTGAGATAAAAGGAAAATGTGGCTTCATCAATTCTTTCAGTAGTTACTCCTTCAAAATTTATAGCAATAGGACTATTTACTTTTCTGTCTTGAATTTTATTTAAAGTAAAAATAACGTCGTCTGAAGTCACTTTTCTTCCATCGTGAAATTTAGCATCAGGATTTAAGGTGACAGTGTAAATCAATTTATCTTCACTTTCTACTATTTCACTAGCCAAATCATTTATAAGATTTCCATTAATATCTTTTTTTACTAATCCAGAGAAAATTAATCTAGATAAATCTTTTTCTGAATCTGTAGAAGCAAGGACAGGATTAATGTATCTTGGTACTCCGATTACTCCCTCAGATAAAGTTCCTCCATAAGTAGGAATTTCAATTAAAAACTTATTACTTAATGTGGCGAAAGATAAAAAGAGAAAAATTAATCCAAAAACTACACTCACCCAAAACAAAAGTATCTTTCTGGCTGGTAAAGATTTATAAGTCAAAATATATGAAGATTTAATTAAAGATAATCTTTTCCAAAATGATCTACTTTTACTTTTCTTTTTAATTTTTTTGACATTCCTTTCTATATCTAGATTAATGTCACGCATTGACTCGCTATGATTGTGTATAGTGTTGTCTTCCATATTTTTCCGATTCTTCATTTAACTAAATAAAAGAAAAACCAAGGTTGTTAAATTTGATTGAATAAATTTTAAAAGGCGAACAAAATAAATTGGATTTATCTAGCAATGATAGCAATGAGATTGAAAGCGACAAAAATTATCACCACTAAAATAGTAACTTGAAAAATCTTTTTCTCAAGACCTCTTTTTCTATTATTCATTCCCATAGAGTCTCCACTTCCAAGAGCAGCTCCATCAGTGTTTGCTTTTTGGAGAAGTACTAAGACTACAAGTAAAATAGATACGATTGCGATTGCAGTAAATAGCCAATTCATGATGGGGATATTATAGCAAAAATACGAATTATTGCAACTTTAAAAACTATAAAAATAATCCTTACAAAATCGGTTTTATTTTTAAATATTATTTTAGGACGTCTATACTTTCCACCACCATTGTCTTTTGTCCATTTTTACTTGTGACTCTACCAGTAAAAGTTAGAGGAATATTTACAACTAATTTTTCTTTTAAAATCTTATAAGATTTTGGAAAGATAGCCACCTCAAATTGCCCAGTAAGATCAGAAATTCTAGCTAAAGCCATATATTCTCCATTTCTAGTTTTGGTGGTTTTTACTTTATCTATAAGAGCTGGAAAGGTTACTTTTTGATTATCTTTCACATCACTATTAGCTTCTTCAAGAATTGCTTCTATATTTACACTTCTATTTAAAATAGTGTCTTTCCATTTATCCAAAGGTGAGCCGGAGATATAAGATCCAAGCAACTCTTTCTCCCATTGAAGCTTTTCACTTTGATTCGCTGGAGCACATTCTTTTAAAGTGAAGCTTGAAGAACTAGAATTATCAAAAAAACTGAAAAGACTATCTTGTTCTTTATTGTCTTTAATATGCTTTTTATGATACTCCAATAAATCGTCTACATTAAAGAGAAGTTGATTTCTTTCTCCAAAATCATCCATCGCTCCACATTTGATAAGCGCTTCCAAAGATTTTCTATTTAAGTCTTTATGGTTAATACGATTTACAAAATCTTCTAGATTTTTATACGGGCCTCTTTTTTCTCTTTCTTCAATTATAGCGTCCGCAATTGCAACACCCATATTTTTAATAGTATATAAACCAAAACGAATAGCTTCATCGTGTTTTTTATTTTTAGTGTCTTCAGTGATAGAGAATCCTCCAATAGAATGATTTACATCTGGAGGTAAAACATTAATACCCATTCTTTCTGCCTCATTTACAATTTCTGAAATTTTATCTATATCTCCAGATTCCTCAGTGAGGATCGCGGTCATAAAGGCAACTGGATAATTAGCTTTCATAAAAGCCGTCTGATAAGCCACTCTTCCATAAGAAACAGAGTGAGCTTTATTAAATCCATAAGCTGCAAACGGCTCTATCCAGTGCCAAAGCTCTTCTGCTTTTTTGAGTGGCCAGCCAGAATGTTCTACACAACCATTAATAAATTTATCTTTTTGTTTCTGCATTTCTTCTGGAATCTTTTTACCGACAGCTTTACGGAATTTGTCTGCTTCACCCCAAGAATATCCAGCGATTTTAATGGCCATCAAAAGAAGGTCGTCTTGATACACGAGCACCCCAAAACTTTTTTCTAGAATTTCTTTTAGATTTTCATCATCATATAAATAAGAAACTAATTTTGGATTATGTTTTCTTTCAATATAGACAGGGATGTTATCAATCGGTCCTGGACGATAAAGAGCCACCATAGCGTTAATGTCAAAAATACTTGTTGGTTTTAGATCTTTCAAAAACTTTGTCATTCCCGAACCGTTTAATTGAAATAGTCCCATAGTTTCTCCACGAGTTAAAATTTCAAAAGTTTTTTTATCTTCCAAATCAATTTCTTCTATGTCTATATCTACACCATATCTTTCTTTGGCTAAATTGATGGCAGTTTTTAAAATGGTGAGGTTTCTAATTCCAAGGAAGTCAAACTTTAAAAGTCCAGCATTATTTTCATCCACTGAGTGCATGTCATACTGGGTAATAATTTTACCTTCACCTTTCGGATCCCATTGAATAGGGGAATAAGTTTCAATTGCTTCTGGTCCAATCACTACTCCAGCTGCATGGACTCCAATATGTCTCACTAGTCCTTCCACTTTTCTCGCCATATCTATAATAGTCTGCACTTCACGATCGGTGTTATACATATTTTTGAGATCCTCCACTTCTTCCAGAGCTGTATCAATAAATACTGGGAAACCTTGTCTTGGCATTGGAATAAGTTTAGAGATTCTATCTCCTAAAGAATATGGGTATTTCATGGCTCTAGCCACATCTTTCACAGCACCTCTAGCGAGCATAGTACCAAAAGTTCCAATCTGGGCTACATTTTGCTCTCCATATTTATTACGAACATAATTAATCATTTCATCTCTTCTGTCATCAGCATAGTCCATATCAATATCCGGAGCAGAGGGTCTTTCGGGATTCAAAAATCTCTCAAAGGGGATTTGGTAAATAAGAGGGTCAGATTTAGTAATCTGTAAAAGATAGGTGGTCATAGATCCAGCCACTGACCCTCTAATATTGGTAAGTATTCCATTGTCTGCCGCATATTTGAGCATGTCATACACCACCAAGAAATACGGCGCATAACCTTTGGTTTTAATAATTTCCAATTCATAGTCAAGTCTTTCTATGACTTCCTCCCTTCTACTTTCTTCTATTTTTCTTTTATCTAAACCTTCTATAGCAATATCTCTCAAAACATCATCTAAAGTCTTTCCAGCATCCAACTCTTTCTTATAATCTCTCGCAATATTTGGAAAATGCCATTCTCCAAGCTCAATTTTACAATTTAAAATATCAGCCAAATCATAAGTATTTTGAATTAAATTTATATCATGTTCTTTATTTATTTTTCCAAAAACTTGTTTAGCTTTTTCTGTGTCCCAAAATGAAAAGTCATCTTGAGCGAATTTATATTTATAAAGTTCATCATCCTCTAGTTCTCCATGAATATTGAAAAGCACTCTTTGAGCCGGTTTATCGTATTCACTCAAATAGTGAGAATTTTGAGTAGCAATTAATCTTTTCTCATCATTCAAAACTTCTTTTGCGAATTTAATAGTATTAATTTGCAACTCTTTTGCAAAATTGAAATAAGTCTGAGGAACTATTTCTAAATAGAAACTATTTTTACCAAAAATCTCTTCAAACTTTTCTAAATATTTTTTTGCTTTATCAAAATTTTCTTTAATCAGAAAATCAGCTATCTCCCCATCACCTCCAGCAGATAAAATAATTAATCCAGAATCTTCATTAAATTTTTCTTTTAAAATTTTAAAATTAATATGCGGATCTTTTTGATCTTTCAAGTTAGCAATAGAGACTAATTTTAATAAAGACTTATATCCCTCATCATTTTTTGCTAAAAAGACAAGTTTATATTTTTTCTTAGGATTATTTTCGCTACGATAGTCAACTTCAGCTCCGATAATTGGTTTAATTTCTTTCGCTTGGCATTCTTTATAAAACTCAATAGCGCCATACATATTATTGTAATCCGTCAAAGCTAAAAACGGCATACTATACTCTTTAGTCTTGGCTACGAGTTGTTTGATTTGCGGAAGAGATTTGAGAATAGAATAATGGGAGTGAGTACGAAGATGAATAAAAGGAATCTCTTTTGACGCAGCTATTTCATTTGAAGGTTTTTCTTCTTGCATAAAGTTAAAGTTTGAATCCAAATTAATTGAATACTTTAAATCAAAATAGTTTTAAAGATAAATCTATATTATCAGAGAAAATAAAAAATCTAGGTTTGACAAATGGGATATATCTGTCTAGAATAGTCTTGGAATTTAAGTTTAACCATTAAAAGAAAGGGAGTTATGTACTTTTGGGAAGAAGATAAGTTTGTGGAAATCAAAGGAAAGGTAGTTTGTTTAGAATGTGCTCAGACTCGTCCAGGTTTTGAACATTCTTGCTATGGAAAACCTTGTACTTGTGATCATCCTACTTGTAGAACTCATAGGGATGAAGATTTAAGTACCGACCCCGAGTTCCAAGCTTTTTTAAAAGCTGAAGGTATTAAATTGTAATCAAAGTCGCTAATCATGGCGACTTTATTTAATTTGCAAAAAGAGATTAAAAATGTTATTATTTCAAGCAATAAATAATAAAAATTATGGTAGTAAGAATGAGACATACAAGAGCTCACACAGCAAACAGAAGAAGTCATCACGCTTTAAAGAAAGCGAATCTTCAAGCTTGTGCGAATTGTGGAGCAATGATTCATTCTCACACAGCTTGCGATGCTTGTGGAATGTATAAAGGAAGAATGGTGAGAAAGGTCAAAGCGAAAACAGCTTAAAGCGACGAAAATCCCGCATAAAAAATGCGGGATTTTCTATGATATACTTTAATTAGTAAAAATAAAAATATGAGTATAAATAGACATTTGGCTAGAGGTATTGCTCTTCAGATTCTTTTTGAGCTTGATGCTAACGATAATTTAAATTTAGATAGAGAAAGCTTGGAAAAGAAAATAGAAAAAGAGACGGAAGAATTTGCTTCCGCTAGTGACGATGGTTTCATTTTAAATCTTCTCACTACCATTCAAGAAAGAATAGCAACATTGGATGATATTATTTCTCGAGCGGCTCCAGAGTGGCCTTTAGAAAAAATAAATGTGATGGATAGAAATATTCTTCGTCTTGGCTTGGCTGAGCTTCTTTTTAATAGTGAAGAAGTTCCACCAAAAGTAGCTATAGATGAAGCTATTGAGCTTGCTAAAAATTATAGTAGCGCCACTTCACACAAATTCGTGAACGGAGTATTGGGGACAATTTATAAAGAAATGGGCGAACCAAGAAAAGAGGAGATTAGCCAAAAAAAAACTAATCTTGAGACTATAAATTTAGCTGGAGGATTGGTTTATTCAGTTTTTGAAGAGAAAATCTTTATAGCTTTTGTAAAAGATATTTTTAAATTCTGGACTTTACCAAAAGGTAAGCTTTTAGAAGATGAAGATATACGAGTCGGAGCTTTGAGGAAAATTAAAGAAGAGATCGGTATTAATGTGGTAATCAAAGACAAACTCCAAGAAAATACTTATATTGCTAATGCGAAAAATAAAGAAGAATTGGATGAAGAAGGTCAAATGCTTCCTTCAGAAAAAGTCAAAAAACATGTTCATTACTTTTTAGCGGAAGGCAAACATGAACCGCTTAAATTAGAAGAAGAAAATACTGGTTTAGTAGAAGCGAAATGGTTTGCTTTGGATCAAATTGAAGAATTGAAAATTTACGACGATATCAAACCAATTATTGCTCTCGGTATAGAAAAAATTGGAGAAAATTATGGCAAATAAGAAAGTGATTAAAAATGGTAATAATAAAAACGAAGAAAAAGATAGAGATTTTCCTAAATTAGAAAAAGATTTGGGTATTAATTTTGAGAATAAAAATTTACTTATCCAAGCTTTTATTCATAGATCTTATATCAATGAAAATAGTAATTTAAAATTGGGGCACAATGAGAGATTGGAGTTTTTAGGAGATGCGGTTTTGGAATTAGTCTCTACCAATTATCTTTATCATAAGTTTACAGATTTAGCAGAAGGAGAACTCACTTCTTATCGGGCAGCTCTCGTAAATACCAAATCTATTGGAAGTGTAGCCAAAGAACTAGGTTTTAATAATTATCTGTTTTTATCTAAAGGAGAAAGTAAAGATTTTGGTAAAGCGCGACTTTCTATTTTAGCGGACACTTATGAAGCTTTTTTGGGCGCAATCTTTTTAGACAAAGGATATGAATTTGCACGAGAGTTTGTAGAAAGAACTTTACTTACTCACACTGATGAAGTAGTAGAAGAGGGTAAATATAAAGATGCAAAAAGTGTCGTCCAAGAAAAATCGCAAGATATTTTATCTATTACTCCAAGTTACAAGGTACTTTCTGAATCTGGTCCAGATCATGATAAAAAGTTTGTGGTAGGAATATATTTCGGAGAAGAAAAAATTGCCGAAGGGGAAGGTAGAAGTAAACAAGAAGCTGAGACTCATGCTGCCAAAGTTGCTATTCAGAAAAAAGGCTGGGAAAAATAAAATATTTAAAGATATTTTATCTCTTTTGTAAAGATTGAGTGTTTTTGTTAATAGGGTAATATTTAGATATATCAATTAATTTTATAAAAATATGTCCCAAGAAAAGGTTTCAAATTTCGAAAAGGCTAAAAAAGGAATACAAAAATTTTTTAATAAATATTCTGACCCTGAAAATTTAAAGGAAGGAGATGAAAAATACTTGATTAAAAGTGAAGAAAATAAATTTTCAGCACGTAATGAAAGATTAAATTCTGAACTTTTAAAACTAAATAATGAAGAAAAAAGTTTATTAATTTTTAAGAACACGATTCAAGAAATTGATGAAGAATTGCAAAAAGAAAAAAATCCAGAAAAAATTGATTCTTTGTTAGATCGTAGAAACAGTGTTTTGTTGGATATTGCTGGTGGAGATAGAATATCCTCTGGAGGAGCAAGGGGTGAGAATTTTGAGTGGATAGAAAGTCCTAAATTTGATAAAACTGCTACTTTAAAAAAAGCTGAAGAAAAATTAAAACATATAGATTCTCGTTTGGAGGAAATTAAGACTGAAAGAAATAAATTAAAAGAAAAAGTAGAATCTCATGTTGAGAAAAGAAAAGTTGAGCAACAACCAGAACCTGTTGAAGATTTTAATGAAGGTTGGTAGTATTCATTTTGTTTATAACAATATAAAAACTCTGTAGCGATACAGAGTTTTTATATTGAAGATTTTAGATTAGAAATTTCTTCTTGGTCTTTCTTCTCTAGCCTCCATTGGTCTAGCGAGATTTACGGTCAATTCTCTTCCCATAAATTCTTTACCATGGAACATTGAAATTGCTTTTTCAGCGTCAGCAGAATTTGTCATTTCTACGAAACCAAATCCTTTTGAGCGGTTAGTCATTTTATCCATGATAATCACAGCATCTTTGACTTCACCAGCAGCTTCAAAATGTTTTCTTAAATCTTCTTTTGTTGAAGCATAAGGAATGCCACCAACATATAATTTATTTTCTTGCATTTATTTTTTCTTTTATTTTTTATAAACCCGTAAGCACAACTTTTCCTAGACACATCAAACTAAAACTTTTGGAGAGATAATTTTTTTGAGATTAGTGAGAGCGAACTTACTTGTTTATAATAATAACACACTTTTAAAGTATTTGATAGAGGAAAAAGAGGTTAAATTTTAAGGTATAATATAAGTATTATAATTATGGAAAAGAAAGGTACAAAGACAAATCCTCACAAAGATAAGGAGATTGTTTCTGCTTTGAAGGATAGAAAAAAAAGATTTGAAAATAGAAAGATGTCCGAAGCTAGTATAAAAGCTCTAGATGAAAAGTATATTGTAAATAAAAATGAGTCTTTTAAAGTGGAAGCAGAACCTGAATATATTTATATAAATATTGACGAGCTAAAACAAGAAAACTCTTCTGCAGAAATAGTTTCCAATGAAGAAAGTGTGGAAGCAAAAGAAAAGAAAGCTAAAAAAATCATTAGTTTTAATTTTGTGTCTAAAGCAGCCAAAGGATTGTACAAGGCTACTGTCGGAGCTTTTGAAGCTGTAGATTCAGCTGGTGAAAAAGTAGTTACTAGTGTTAAAGGTAAAGTTATTTCTATGTTTAGTGATAAATATCCAAAACCTTCTAAAGAAACTAAAAATGAATTTGTGATAAGTCCAGATGTAGACTCAGAAAGTAAGGATGAATATGATTTTAGTGATATGGAAATCTCAACACCCCAATATCCTGAAGAGCAACAATTTTCACAAGAATCAAAGGATTCTTCCGAAGAAGAAAAGTATGAAAGAGTAAATTTTGAACAATCAGAAAATGAAAGCAGTACAGATGAGGAATATGAGAATATTAGTTATCAGAAGAGCTCACAAAAAAGAAGGTCTTATTCTAAACAGATGGAAGATAAAATTAAAAAGCAAATTGAGAGAGCGAGAGAGAGTCGTGCTTATAAATTTACCCAAGAACAATTAGAAAATAGGAGAAAAAGACTTGAGTCTCCAAAAATGAAAGCAGTTTTTGAAAGATATGAAAAAGAGTTAAAAGAAGATCTTTTGAATACAGGAAAAAGAGTTTGGACTGGAGGAAAGGCTATAATCTTAACTCCGATCATTGGGTTAGTTAAAGGTCTTTGGTCCGGAAAACCATCAAAAGCTTTGGAGGGATTATTTGATGGACTTTTAGCTGGTCTCGAAGAAGGGATCCCTGATTTAGTGGAAGCATCTTTGAGTCTTGTAAATGCTCTTGCTGTCGTACCGCTCAAAGCGGGTATTCGGTATGCAGTAGCACATTAATAATTATTAATAAATATATGATAAATTTAGAAAATTTTAATCCAAAAGAAAGAGAAATTTTAGAGGAAATAATTTCTGTCTCAAGAAAAATAGAGCCTAGTCTTCACGATTTAGATAATAAATTAGAGTTTTTAGAATTATCTACTATGCAAGAGTTTGAAAGGAAAGCTAGAGAAATAAAAGAAGAGCTCATTTATGATGAATCTATAGCTGAAGAAGATTTGGAGAGGGTTTATATTGAAGAATTAGCTAAAGCGAAAGAAGAAATTTTTGCCAACGCTAAACAAAGATTTTTAGAGATAGAGCGGGAGTATAAAGAAAGAGAATAATTATTCTAAACTAAGATTTCCTAAATCAAGAGAGTGAGTTATTCCAATTTGTCTTACAAAATTATTCACGTGAGAAACTATTAAGACTACACCTTCATAATTTTTAATAGCTTCAGCGATAAGAGGGACATGTCTAAAGTTGATATGATTAGTCGGCTCGTCAAAAATAAGTATTCCTGGCTCAAGTAAAGTAAGATAGGCAAACATAAGAAGACCTTTTTGTCCCTCAGAAAGATGTCCCACTTGAGTAGCGAGTTCTTTTCCTCCAAGTAAAAATCCAGCTGCTGTGCTTCTCAGATGATGATCGTCCAATCTTTTGAAAACTTTAGCCAATTCTTCATAGGCGGTATTATTAAAATCTAAAGTCGCAAAATCTTGTCTATAATAGCCAATATTTATACCATCTTTTATATTTACCCCAATAGCTTTTCGGTTAGCAATTCTTTCAAGTAAAGTAGTTTTACCAATTCCATTTGGTCCAGTGATTTGAATTTTGTCTCCTTTACGAAGTTCAATATTTTTAATGTCTAAATCTAAAGATTCTCCGTGTCTTAAAATATTTACTCTATCAATTTCCATAATGACTCCGCCCATTCTATCTCTCTCCTCTTCATTAATTTTAATTTCAAATTTTCTAATAGTCCTATCTTCCTTTCTTTCGTCTACCATATTTTCTTCCATTTCTTCGTATTCGTCTTTCAGTTTCGCAGCAAGCTTTCTCATTTTTCCTCCTTTGTGAGCAAAGAAGTTCACTTTATCTTTATTTTCTTGAATCTTTTTTTCCATTTGGGCGTTTTCTCTTTTTTCTCTTTCAATTTGTCTTTTTATCTCATCTACAGCTTTAAAATAATTTCCGACATATTGCTCAAGTTTTTGATTTTGAGTGTTGATATAAAGAATGCCGTGAGTAAAAGAGTTTAAAAAGTTTTCATCGTGAGAAATGACAATCGCTGTACCAGTATATTCTTTCATAAACTTAGTCAAAAGTTTTACTCCCTCTTTGTCTAAATTGTTTGTCGGCTCATCTAAAAGTAAAATATCTGGCTCAGCGATAAGAGCTTGCGCTATGAGAAGTTTTCCTTTTTGTCCTCCAGAAAGTTCTTTAATTTTTTTATTTAAAAGAAGTCCTGCTTCATCTTTTTTGGTTTTTATATCTTTTGTCTTATGAATCGGACGCATATCAATAATCTCAAAAGTCTTTTCAGCTTTTTTATCTATGTCATAAACTTTTTCAGTAAATGCTTCTTCCAAAAATTCACGTACAGTGAGATCCCATTTTTCATGAGGGATAGCTTGTTTTGCGAGAGAGATTTTTAGGTCATTTCCAATCACCACTCTACCTTCTACTGCTTTATTTTCTCCGGTGATAATAGAAAAAAGAGTAGACTTTCCAGCTCCATTTTGCCCCATAAGAGTCAGCTTTTGCCCTCTACGAATATTAGAGTTTGCTTCTTTTAAAATTGGTTTATTTTCGTGATACCAAAAGGTCAGATCTTGAAAAGATAAAACACTCTCGCCCCAAGTGGAAGCAATGTTTTTTTCTAAATCTGTATTTGAATAAATATTTTCTTTTGCCATAATAAATTTAAGAGTTAATTTTCAAGCATTCTAACACAAAAAACCTTTTCATGCTATAATTTTTTTAAATTAAGTTTTAAAATTATGTCTAAAATCTCTAAAAATATTGTTGTCTTTTATCATGAAAATTGTCTTGATGGGTTTGCTAGTGCTTACACTGCTTGGAAAAAGTTTAAAAATAAAGCTCTATATATTCCACTTTCTTATAATGCGACAGGGGAAGATATTTTGAAAGATAAAAAAGTAAAAATTTCTGATTTAAAAGAAAAGCAAGTTTATTTTATAGATTTTTGCTTGAATGAAGTTGAAATTAAAAAAGTAGAAAAGGTGGCTAAAAAATTAATTGTAATAGATCATCATTTAAGTAAAAAAGATTTAGTAGAAAGTCTTCCAAATTCACTTTTTCGTGTAGATGTATCTGGAGCATATCTTGCACATGAATATTTTTTCCCTAAAAAACCAATTCCTAAATTAATTCAATATATTTCTATTGGAGACACTTATACTTGGCAAGATGAAGAAAAGGAGCGGATAGTTTTAGCTTATATATCTACTTTGGATTTTGATTTTAAAGTTTTTGTTAAAGCAGAAAAAGATTTAGAAAATAAAAAAGAATTTTTGGAGATTAAAAAGATTGGTAAAATTTTACAATCTAATTATTTAAAATTGGTTTCTAATCAAATTAATAGTGCGCGGTTAATTAATTTTGAAGGGTACAAAGTTTACGCTATAAATGCTAGTTCTACATTTAAAAATGAACTTGGACATATTCTAGCTCAAAAAAGTAAAGATTTATTTTCTATAGTTTACACTTTTGAAAATGGAGAATTAAAAATAAGTTTAAGAGGTGAAGGAAAAACTGATTTATCAAAACTTGCTAAAAAATATAATGGAGGCGGGCATTTTAATGCTGCAAGTTTCCGTACCAAAGATAAAAAGTGTATTTTAGATTTTATAGATAAAATAATTTCATAATTTATGAAAGATAAATATTTTCAAGAGGGGACAGAGTTTCAGCAAAAAGTTTGGAGGGAACTTTTGAAAATTAAAAAAGGAGAAGTTGTTACTTATAAAGAATTAGCTAAAAGAATTGGAAATCCAAGAGCTATTCGGGCTGTAGCAAATGCAGTCGCCAAAAATAAATTACTAGTAAAAATTCCTTGTCACAGAGTAATTCGCAGCGATGGAAAACTCGGTGGATATTCTGGCAAAGGTGGAATAAAAGGAAAACTAAAACTTTTAAAAAGTGAAGGAGTTGACATTGATCTGTTTAAAAATAAATAGTAGAGTGTAGACAGAAATTGTAAATTTAAAAATATATTCAAATGGAAAAGAAAGCGTTTTTGATAGAGCTCTCTAGAAAGGGAATCTTTATTCTTGATGAAGAAATTAATGAAGGAATTACAGAATTTCTGAGAGGATTAGTGTTTCATTTCATATTTAGGAATCCTGGGAAACAGGTATTCCTAATTATTGATTCTAATGGAGGATTTGTGGTACCAGCTTTGGCATTTTATGATTTTATTAAAGCTCTACCAGAAGAAGTGGTTGGTATTGTAATTGGTAAATGTCACTCAGCAGCTCTTTTAATTTTAGCGGCTTGTCAAAAGAGATTAGCTTTACGGCATAGTCAATTCTTTTTTCATGAAATTTCCTATCCTTACAAACTGGATGATCAGATGGATTTAGAAGAATTTTTTGCTGAGCAATTAAAAATCCAAAACACTACTTTTAGTCACCTTTATAAAGTTTTTGAGAAAGAATTTGGTCTCAGTGTTCAGGAGTCAAGAGAATTGGGTAGGAAAGGAAAAGAGTATAAGACCAAGCTTTTTGCGGAAGAAGTTTTAAAGTATAATGTCATTCATGAGATTATTGAAAAATTACCTTTTGAATTACCAAGTATATAAAAATAAAAAACGAGCATAAGAGTATGTTCGTTTTTTTGTGCCCCCAGTAGGATTCGAACCTACGACCGTTTGCTTAAGAGGCAACTGCTCTACCAACTGAGCTATAGGGGCAATTATTTTTATAATTATATTAAAATAATAGACATATCTTATCACAAAAAACTCTTTTTAAAAAGCTGATTTTGTGATAAAATAACTCTCACAAATGTCCGTCTTCGCTAAAGCTACGACGAGACTATGCCCGGGTGGCGAAATTGGTAGACGCGCTTGCCTTAGGAGCAAGTGGAGCAATCCATGAAGGTTCAAGTCCTTTCTCGGGCACAAAAATAAAAACGCAATTATTTGCGTTTTTATTTTTTTTTATTCAAATTTTAAAAAGAAGAGATTAGAAGAAGAATACTTAAAACTAAAGCGACTATCCCAGAAAGAGAAATCATTTTTCCTTTTTTATTCATCTTTTCATAGAGCTTCACAGTATTTTCAGGAGACCAAAGCAAATAAAATCCTTTTAATAGAGAAATCAAACCTAAAATAATCAAAAGTATGTTTAGAAATCCACTAAATGGTACTAAGGTGACTAATACTGCTCCAAAAACCAAAGCGATAAAAGCTAGTGTCCAAATTATTCCTGGATTTTTCATGGCTTCAGAAATTGCAATACGAGTATATTTTTTTCTAAAAATGAGAGTGATAGAAATTAATAAAAAAATGATTCCTAAAATTTGTGCTATAGCATTTGATGTAAACATATAATTTATTTTTATAAATAAATTATATCACGTATACTAATCGGACTATTCTTTGACCTTTCTTAAAACTATATCCATTATTTGGCGGGCTTTTTCTCCGTCGTCAATTTTTATTTCTACATTTGGAATTTTTCTAATTCTCAATTTCTTTTTAATTTCAGTACGCAAATCTCCCCGCATTCTTTTTGCAAAAGAAAGAGCTTGAGCTTCTTTAGATTCTGGTAAGACGGTAATGAAAACAGTTGACCTTTCTAAATCTCTAGAAATATCAGCTTTGGTGACAGTGATAAGAGAAACACCAGAAGATTCTTTTTGAAAAAAATCTTGAGCTATACCTCTAATTTGTAAACTAATTTTTACTTGTCTTTCAGTTTGTCCTGCAAAATCCAAATCTTCTATTTCATGAGTGACTTTCTTCATATAAAATCTTATTAAATAATTTTCTTTCTTTCAATTTCTATAATTTGTACTATATCCCCAGGGATAATCTCAGTTTTACTTTCAATCATAATTCCACACTCATTTCCTTCAGTAACTTCAGTAGCTTTAATTTTCATAGATTGAAGCTCTAACACTTTTCCAGACCCGATTTCAAAATCTCTTCTAAAGATTCTCACTTTTGAACCAAGACGCATACATCCTTCCAAAACTCTTCCTCCAAGTACTTGTTTATCTTTAGTAATAGAAAAAGTTTTTAAGATTTTTAATTTACCAATCAATTTTTCAATTTCCTCATGTGGAAGCCGTTCATCTACAATTTCTCTAAACCATTCTGAAAGTTTATAAATAATATCAAAAGTAACAGGTTTGATATTTAATCTTTCCGCTTCGTCTCTGGCTTTATTTTCTATTTTGACATTAAAGCCGACTATGAGGACATTGTCATCATGAGCAGAGGCGAGTATGTCGCTCTCGGTAATATTTCCAATACCTCCACCGATAAATTTAATTTTAATACCAGTCAATTCTCCAGTCTTTTCATCTATCTCTATTTTTTTCAACTCTTTCTCTACAGCGCTATAGGTACCAAGGGTGTCAGCTTTCAAAACTACAGGGATGACAAGTTTAGCATTCCTAAAGACTCTAGGATCAAGAATTTTTTGTTTAATTTCTTCTTTGAATTCAGCTTGAAGTTTTTCAATTTCTTTTTTATTGTCACTAGAAATAAAATCAGAATTAATTTCTGGCGCTGAATCAAAACCAGTCACTCTGATAACTTGTCCTGCTTTTGGATTTTGAACTACCTTTCCAGCAAAATCTTCTACTATACGAATAGGGGAAACGGCTATTCCCGCTAAAATTGACCCAGATTTTGGAAGAACTCCATCTTTGATGATTAAAGTGGAGGTGATACCTCTTTTTCCGTCAAGTAAGGTTTCTAGCACAAATCCTTCCGCATTCTTTTTGTCGTCATACTTCAAGTCAGCCATTTCCGCGACCAAAAGAATAGTGTCCAAAAGATCAACTAAACCTTTTTTAGTTTTGGAGTCAATTTCCACAAAAGGAATATCTCCACCCATACCTTCAATATAAATACCACTCTCTACAAGAGAGTTTTTAGTCTTTTGAATATTTGCATTCGGCTTATCAACTTTACTAATAGCTACTACACAAGGGACATTATTTTCAGAAATAGTTTTATAAGCTTCTAAAGTTTGTGGCATAGCTCCATCCTCAGCAGAAACTATAAGAATCGCAATATCAGCAATCTTTGCTCCAGATTCTCTCATAGCTCCAAAAGCTGCATGTCCTGGAGTATCTAAAAAGGTTATTTTTTTAGCTTCTTTACTATCTTTTGAGGTGTGAGAAACTTCATAAGCACTCACATGCTGAGTGATTCCACCAGCTTCACCTTCTACAATATTGGTATTTCTAATAGCATCCAGAAGAGAGCTTTTTCCATGATCAACATGGCCCATGACGGCTACAACTGGCTGTCTTTCTTTTTGGCTTGATTTTTCAGGCATAATTAAAAGATATAATATCACAAAAACTATAGCAAGTCTATATTTTGTATTTAAAATGTGATATCTTTAATAAAAATAACTTATGAAAGTGATTAGAGAAAAAGTGAAAAAAGACAGAGTTTATTTAGACTTTGCTTCGCAAACTATGCCGAGTAAAAAAGTTTTAGCGGAAATGAAAAAAGTTTCTGCTATAAATTTTAATCCTTCTAATTTGTACAAAGAAGGATTGGCGGCGGAAAATATTTTGGAAGAATCAAGAGTGCGAGTGGCGCGGACTTTGGGTGTGAGAGAGCATGAAATCTATTTTACTAGTAGCGGGACTCTTTCTTGTGTGGCAGCTATTTTTGGAGTGGTGAATTTTTATAAAAGTCAAAAGAAAAAAGATTTTCCTATTCCTCACATTATCACTTCCAATATTGAGCATCCTGCAGTTTTAGAAAATATAAAATATTTAGAAAGTATAGAAGAAATTGAAGCTACATATATAGAGAGTGATGAGAGAGGATTAATAAATCCCGAAGAGGTAAAAAAAGCTATTAAAGAAAATACTATTCTCATTTCTATAATGTATGTAAATAATGAAATTGGAACTATACAAGAGATAAAAAATATTTCT
>CAZNZP010000001.1:0-31234 GCA_964577625.1 uncultured Candidatus Saccharibacteria bacterium | reverse complement strand
TATGTAAAAATTTTAGGAAGCTATTTTGGTGGGGGACAAGAAAGAAATATTTTTTCAGGTACTGTAGATATTGAAAAAGCAGTAGGACTTTCAGTAGCTCTTGAAGAAGCGCAAAAAAAAATTAAAGATGCAAAGTTTTTAGAAAGTATAGCAGTTAAAAGAAATAATTTCTTAAAAGAAATTTTTAAAAATATTCCAGAAGCCAAACTAAACGGAGCTTGGAATGAAAATGAATGGAAAGTTGAAAAGGTTGGTATTGCTAGAGAAGAAAGAGAAGCTAAAAGAATACCTTCTAATATTTCTCTTTGGCTTCCGGATTTTCCATCTGATGAAATGGTCTTAAGATTGGATGAAAAAGGTTTTGCGATATCTGCTGGATCAGCTTGTAGTGCAAAAAATGATGATTATAGTCATGTGATTTTTGCTTTACATAAAGACAAAAAGAAAAAACCTGAAGCTATTAAAATCGCTAAAGAGACTATTCGTATTAGTATAAACTCTGAAACTAAAGAAGAAGATTTAAAGAGGTTTGCAAAAATTTTAAAAGAAATTTATTTTAAATATAAATCAAGTTAAAATAAAGACTTTTAGAAAAATTAGAAAATAAAAATAACCCCTATCAAAAAGGGGTTATTTAATTGTTTTTAAAAATGAATTAATTATCTGGAGCGGTAACTGGATTCTACAGGAATTGTTTTTCCATTGAGTTTGGTAATCATTATTTCGGTGCGTCTATTACTTTGATGATCTCCTTCAGAGCAATTAACACCATCAGAACAATTGTTTACCAATCTTCTTTCCCCATATCCTTTAGCTACAATTCTCCAAGAGCTTATTCCTCTAGAGACAATATAATTCACAGCGCTTTGGGCACGACGTTGAGATAAATCCAAGTTATAACTATCGCTACCACGACTATCTGTATGGGATGAAAGTTCTATCTCCATATCAGGATATTCGTTCATGTATGCTACAACTTTATCTAAGTCTGGTCTTGCGTCAGGACGAATATAGTCCTGATCAAAATCATAGTAGATCGCTCTTAAGGTTATGATTTTTCCAACTTCCGGCTTTCCAAAATCGTGTTTCGTTTCGGTTTCGCGAATAGTTTCGCGAATTACTTCACGTTCTTTTATTATCTCCTTTACCACCACCGGTCTTTGTCTTTTTGTTGTCACCGGTCTTTCTGGAGGACATTCCATACAGGGCTCTTGTTGTCTTTGTTGTTTAATTACGGGAGGAGTGGTTATACGAGGACGAGGAACTTTTGAAACTTTTTGTCCTAGACCAATTGTAAATGTTGCCATGACAGCATGCAAGTTCACATGTTGTTTGGTAACAAAAGTACCTTCCCATTGTCCTACTTTATTATAGGTCAATTGATTTAGATCTTTAAATTTAGAATAACCATATTCAAGACCTAAAGCATAACGATTATTGATAGCATATTTAATGCCACCACCAACAGTATAACCAGGGTTCCAAAGCTTTTGATAATAAGCTCTGTCATTACTCACATTAACCCTGTCTAAATGATTGAAGTATCCGGCAGTGAAACCACCTTTTCCATAAATCAAAACTTTTTCGGCTACAATTCCTCCCAAGATTAAACTCGCATCAGCAAGATAATCCAAATTTAGATTTGTCATCACCAATCCTTCCGGAATATTTTGTAACCAATTTTGGTTATAAAAATCGTATTCCATAAAAGTTTTATAGAACCCTCCTTCTAGACCAATTAAAAGATTATCTGACGCCCAGTTGTGACCGAGCGCTGCGCCAATTATAGCTCCATTTCTTTTTTCGTTTCCGAGTCCGAATGGAAACCTTTCAAGTTCTACTTGTGACGCTTGACCTGTTTCAGTACAGATCCCATCAGCAAGTCCATAGTATTTATTTAGATTACTTTCCAGTAATCCAACCTTGGCGGTAACACGCCATCCATTGAAGTTTTGATTTTGAGCACTTAGACCCATCGTCACTGCCAAAAGGCAAGAAAGGAATAAAATTTTCTTCATTTTTATTAATTTTTATAAGTACATTACTAACTTTACTATCTGGCTTTAGCTTAACATATTTTTTGACTTATGTCAACTCATTTTTGTTAAAAATTTAGTACTCATTTTATAACAAAAATATCTTTTGTGATAACATATATACATATGTATACAGCAAAAGATTATAAAAATTTATTAGGAATGAATGGTTTTTCAGATAATGCACTTAATATTCACTTTACTCTTTATGAGGGATATGTTAAAAATGTAAATAGTATTCTTGAAAAGTTTGACGGAAAGAAATTAGAAGATGGAAGTATAGAAAAATCAGAAGTACAGAGACGATTTGCCTGGGAATACAATGGAATGAAATTACACGAAATTTATTTTGAATCTCTCTCTAAAGAAAAAGGAGAAATTAATCGGGAAAGTAAATTGGTAAAAAAAATAAATGAAACTTATGGAAGTTTTGAAAACTTCTTAAAAGAATTTAAAAATATTGGACTTGCTCGTGGTATTGGCTGGGTCGCTCTTGTAAAAGAAGAGGGGACAGACAAGTTATTTAATTTGTGGTTTGAGGAGCATAGTACAGGAATTTTTGCTAATTCAAAGATTCTTCTCTGTATGGATATGCTTGAGCACGCCTTTATTCCAGATTATGGTACCAAAAAGGGTGAATATATAGATGCTTTTCTAGAAAATGTTAATTGGAAAGTAATAGAAGAGAGATTTGAAAATAATTAATTATTAATTAATACACTTATGTAAATGTAAGATTCAAAAAATATTTTTTGAATCTATAACTAAAACAATACAAACTATGCCTCCAGCATTTAACAATTTTACAACTAAAGCCAAAGACGCTATTCATAGAGCCCATCAATTGGCTATGGAAAGAAATCAAAACCATGTGTCTTCTATACACTTGTTTGCCGGTCTTCTTTTACAGGAAGATAATATGGTCGTGCCAATTTTAGAAAGAATGAATGTAGATTATGTTTTACTTTTAGATATTCTTTTGGAAAATATTGAAGGTTTCCCAGCAGCGACCACACTTTCACCAACTCCACAAATGTATTTGACTGGAGATTTTGCTCAGACTTTAGAAAGATCTATACATCTTTCTAAAGAGATGAAAGATGAATTCATTGGTGTAGAAATTCTCTTTCTAGCAATACTTGAAGCTGGAGGACAGCAAGTAGAAGAAATAGTAAAGAAATTTAAAATAGATAAAGATGTAGTTAGAAATTTAGTTTTAGAATTCAAAAATTCTAATTCCGAAAATATTCCAGCACCAAAGAAAAATAAATGGCTTATCAAATTTACTCGTAATTTGACAGAGCTCGCTAGACAAGACAAACTTGATCCAGTCATCGGAAGAGATAATGAGATTATGCGTCTCATGGAAATCCTTTCTCGTCGTACCAAAAATAATCCGATTTTAATCGGCGATGCAGGTACAGGAAAAAGCGCTATTGTGGAAGGTTTGGCAAATAGAATAGCTAGGCAAGATGTGCCAGAATCTCTAAAAGATAAAGAGATAGTACTTTTAGACCTGGGTATGCTTATCGCTGGTACAAAATTCCGAGGTGAATTTGAAGAGAGGTTGAAGCAAATCATGAAAGAGATTGAAAGAAGTGAAGGAAAAATTATTCTCTTTATTGATGAGATTCATACTATTGTCGGAGCAGGGGCAGCAGAAGGTGGAAGTGATGTGGCTAATCTTTTAAAGCCGGCACTCGCGAGAGGAGAAATCAAAGTCATCGGTGCGACAACTCTTTCTGAATATCAAAAGCATATTGAAAAAGATTCTGCGCTCGCTAGAAGATTTCAATCAATTTATGTAGATGAGCCATCCATAGAAGACACTTTAGCAATTTTGCGTGGACTCAAAGAAAAATACGAACTCTTTCATGGAGTGCGTATTACCGATGATGCATTATTGGCAGCTACCAATTTATCTGTCCGATATATTACCAATAGATTTCTTCCGGATAAGGCAGTAGACCTCATAGACGAAGCAGCTTCCAGTATGCGTATTTCTTTAGAAAATAAACCTTCTGATTTAGAAGAAGCTCATAGAAAGATTTTGAAACTTCAAATTGAAAAAGAAGCTTTAAGTAAAGATTTGGCGGCGACAAAAGGTAAAAATGTGGAATTGAAATCTCGTATTAAGCAAGTTGATGAAGAAATTGCGAATATTAAAGAAGGTGTCAAAGAATTAGAGATTCGTTGGAATAATGAGAAAAATATTTTGGAAGACATAAAAGATATTCGTAAAAAATTAGATTATTTAAGAACTGAATCTGAAAACCTTGAAGCGGTAGGAGATTTAGCAAGAATCGCTGAAATTAAATATAGTGAAGTACCTAAACTCACTAAAGATTTAAATTCTAAATTGGATAAACTTAAGAAGATTCAAAAAAATAGAAGAGTTTTGCGAGAAGAGATTACAGAAGAAGATATTGCAAATGTAGTCGCTCGTTGGACTGGTATACCTTTAGCTAAAATGCTTGAAGAAGAACAAGTTAAACTTCGTAAAATGGAAGATGAACTCAGTAAAAGAGTGATTGGACAAAAAGAAGCTATTGAAAAAATTTCTGATGCAGTCCGAAGATCAAGAGTCGGTATTGGTGATCCGAATCGCCCAATTGGATCGTTTATGTTTCTCGGTCCGACAGGAGTAGGGAAGACAGAACTCTCTAAAGCTTTAGCAGAATTTATGTTTAATGATGAAAAAGCTTTAATCAAAGTAGACATGAGTGAATATATGGAAAAGCATTCTGTATCTAAATTGATTGGCTCTCCTCCTGGATATGTCGGCTATGATGAGTCAGGACATTTAACTGAAGCTGTTCGTCATAGACCTTATGCCGTACTACTTTTTGATGAGATTGAAAAAGCTCATCCAGAAGTCTTTAATATTTTGCTTCAAGTACTAGATGAAGGAAGATTGAGAGACAGTAAAGGAAGATTTGTGAACTTCAAAAATACTATTATCATCATGACTAGTAATATTGGCTCACAATATATTCAAAAAATGGAGAGTTATGGATTTAGTAGTCATGCTGGAGATGAAGAGTATGACTATATAGAAACAAAAGAAAAAGTTATGTCATCTCTCAAAGATTTTTTCCGTCCAGAATTTCTAAATAGATTAGATGAGATTATTATCTTTGATATTTTGAAAAAAGAAGAAATTAGAAAGATTGTAGATCTTCAAATCAATGAATTAGAAAAAAGATTAGTAGGAAGAGAGTTGAAATTGTCTGTCTCAGATAAAGCAAGAGAGTTCATTGCGGATTCGTCTTATGATACTCACTATGGAGCAAGACCAGTCAAAAGATATATTCAAACAAATGTCTTGAATGAATTAGCAAAGGATTTATTAGAATTTGATTTTTCAAAAACTTCCCTCACTTATGACAATGTCGTAGAAGTAGATCTCAAAGAAGAAAAAGACAAAAATTCTAAAGAAATAAATAAAAAAATATCTGTTGAAATTAAAAAGATAAAAAAAGAAAAAATAGTTTCTCCAATACAGGCTGAAAATTTGAAAGAAAATAAGAAAAAATAGAAATTTATTTTTTGAAAAGATATAGAAAATATGATATATTTTCTATACATGTCAGTATAGCTCAGTTGGTTAGAGCGTGGCACTCATAAAGCCAAGGTCGGTGGTTCAATTCCACCTACTGACACCAAAAATAAAAAACTCCAACTTTCTGGAGTTTTTTATTTAATTCTTGTAGCGGAACCGGGATTCGAACCTGGGTTTCAAGGTTATGAGCCTTGCGAGTTACCTTTACTCCATTCCGCAATATTCTATATATTTTATAGGTATGTAAAATAATATCACTTTAATTTAGATTTTGCAAACCAAAATTAAATATGTTAAAATATTTGAACTGTCTAATGAATAATTATTATTTGTTAGATAGTATGCAGTGGTAGCTCAGCTGGTTAGAGCACCGCCCTGTCACGGCGGGGGTCGTGGGTTCGAATCCCATTCACTGCGCAGAAAAAATATATTTGTGGTGGATAAATCCTATTTACCACACAAAAAGCCACCCCAAAACTCCTATTGACGACAAGTCTTTTTTAGTTGCATTCCATCCCTTAAATGATATAATCGGGTCATATATAGCATTTTTTATTTGAGATCTATATATTTGTTATTAGTTTTACTAACTATTGATTGTGTGATTTATTTGATATTGAGACATCAAATAAGATTATTATTTATTATTCAGTTTTTATTAATTAAACAAATTTATGAAAAAGATATTATTGATTGCGGGTCTAGCAATCGCTTCTATTCTTGTAGTTGTAAATAATTCTAATAAAATCTTTGCAGAGAGTGATCTTAATTTAGCATCAGCTAACATCACATCATCTTCTTTTGATTTGACTTGGAATGCTATTACTCTTGATCCTTCTAGTACTTTAGATTACTATGAAGTATTTAAGGATGGTGTATCCATAGCTACAACAACTTCTATAACATATTCAGTAACAGGGCTTTCAGCTTCTACTACTTATGTTATGAAAGTTAATGCTGTAGTTAAAGATGGTTCTTCAGTTCAGCCAGTATTTAAGACTGATGACGCTACTGTTACCACATTAGCAAATGCTCCAGTAATTATAAATATTACAACTGTTGCAGAACTTCGTGATGCGATTGAACATCAAGCGGATGGGCAAACTTGGAATATTGCTGCTGGAAATTATGGATTAAGTTCTTTTGGTAGTATTTTAGCTGGCGGACAAACTGGTTGGTATTTTCCAATAACAGCTAACAATTTAACAATAAATGGTGCTGGCGCAGATCAGACGACTATTTATGGTACTGGTTATACATCTAACGGTAATTGGGCAACACAAAACCTTATTTCAATCTTTGGAAATAATGTAACTCTAAATGGTCTTACTTTAATGCCAAAAATCCAACCAAACAAAACTATTGAAGTGTTGGGAGATGATGTAACAATTAAAAATATTATTATAAAACCAAATACTCTTACTGATATATCAGAATACGATAATGCAATGGCTCAAAGTATGACTAAAGAAGGAGCGCAACAATGGGGTGGTTCGCTTTATTTTAATCATTCTGGTAATCATACAGTCGAGAATGTTATGATAAATAATGCAGGTATCTCATTTAGATATTCACCAAGTGGTACAAATGTTGATTTCAATAATGTAGAAATAATTAACACAACTAATATTAATTGGATAAACGCTTATCGTTACAGTACTGGTTTTAATAATAGTGGTAATGCAACTTCTGGCTCAATAAGTATTACTTATCATGTAAATAGCACATTAGACAATCTAGGTAGTGTTTTAGCTGCTATTCAAGATGGTGATACTATTGAATTAGATTCAGATATTTCAACTAATAAACAAATCACTATAACAAAAGCCATTATATTTAATGGTAATGGAAATACTATTACTCCAACCTTTACAAAGACTGACAATAGTAATAATTCAGCGATTGGAGTTCAGTCTGATAATGTAAAAATAAATGACTTAGTGATTGACGGTAATCAGGGTACAGACTTACACGGTATCAATGTCTTTGGTTCAAAAAATGTAGAAATAAATTCTGTAACTGTTAAAAATAATGACAGAACAGGACTTGGTATTAATGGCTCAAATGTAAAAGTTACAAATATTACTACAGAGAACAATGGTTGGCATGGAATAAACGTGGATAAGTTAGATGGAAATAATAATAAATCTCATCTAGAAATTTCTTCTACAAGTAATCATCAAGAATCATCAATTATTCCTGATATTTATGTAGACGATATAACAAAGGGTGAAGTAGTTGATGTTAATAATCAATACTCTTATCTAGATGACAAATTTGTATCTGGAGATAGATTTTATAAACTAAAATTAGTTGCACCAACATTAATCTCTCCAGTAGATAATTCTGTAGTAAAAGGTGACTCTATTACCAATGTTTGGAGTCAGGTAGTAGGTGCAGTGAAATATCAGTATCAAAGCTTTAATGATTCTGCGGCTACTAGTTTAAGATGGCAAGAAGAATTTGCTACCACTTCAAAAACAGCTAACAATGTTGCTGATGCTATATTTTACTGGCGTGTACGAGGTATAGATGGAAATAATATATTAGGTGCTTGGAGTTCATTATGGAGAATTACAGTAGATAATACTGCTCCAACTGCTCCAACAAATCTATCTTGGACTACAGCTAAAAATAATATAATTCCAAATGGTGGAGCAACAAAAGAAGTATCTGGAACAGCTAGCTGGGATGCAAGTGCTTCATCTGATGTAGATCATTATATTTACAAATACTGGAATGCTATTGATGGAAATCAATATAAAGTTGGTAGTGAATATACAACAACTGTAAATACTACATCACTAGCTGGAGTATTTAATCAAGGCGAAGGAACACATTATTATTGTGTTGTAGCTGTTGATGCTGCAGGTAACGAGTCAAATTGTAGTAATCCTTTTGAGATAACTTACACAATTGATAGAACAGCTCCTGCTGCTCCGATAATATTAGCTCCAACAGCAAGACAATGGCTTAAATCTTCACCAATATTAAATGCTTGGTCAGAAGTGACAAAAGATATAAACGGTGATGATGAAGAGATTGACCATTATCAGATAGCTTACAACTATGACGATGGACATACATTTGGTGGCGTGAATACATGTCCAGGATTGGTTATGGTTGGTGTAGATGGATTTATTGGTTGTCGTGATGTTAATAATGGAACTTCAAGAAGTCATCAACCAGCAGACAGTGAACAAGGTGGAGTGACTATTTGGGTACGCGCTATTGATGTAGACGGTAATGCTGGAGCATGGAGTAAATCAGTTCATTATTACTTTGATAAAACTTCACCAGCGACAGACATCAATGTAAGCTCTGTAGTAGACGGTAAATTTACTTTAAGTGGAACTGCAACAGATAATCTTGCTCTAAACAGAGTATATGTTCAACTAGTAAGTCGTGTAACAAATGATCGTTGTGGTGGAACAACAGTAAACTTAATAACTTCTCCATTCTCAACAAGTTCACTTTGGTCAGTAGATTATGATATCTCTACATTAACAGTAACTGGTACATCAACAGCATGTGTGGACGGAGATTTTGCAGCACATGTATCAGTAACAGATATGGCAGGAAATAGTAGTACTGCTGGATGGACATCTAACTTTACAGTTATCACGCCTGAAAATGGTGGTGAAAATGGTGGTGATAATGGAGGTGAAGGAGATGATAATTCTTCAACAACTCCCGAAACTACTCCTGCTATAACATCAGGTGGAGGAGGATTAATAGTATTCACTCCTGCGACGTTTAGCACAGCAGTAACAACTCCTTCAACAGGAGGGCGAGTACTTGGTGCTACAGCTTATCAATTTACACAAAATCTTAAGCTCGGATCAGTACATGATGAAGTAAAAGCTCTTCAAAAATTCTTAAATGCAAAAGGATTCACTGTGGCTGAAGTTGGTCCTGGTTCAAAAGGAAATGAGACAGATGTATTTGGTCCAAAAACCAGAGATGCTGTAATTAGATTCCAAGAAGCGAACGATATTATTTTACAAAGAGTAGAAATCTTTGATAATGAAGGGACAGGAAACTTTTACTGGTCTACAAAGCAATCTGCAAATGAAATGCTTTTAGAAAACTCTGAAATAAGCGCCCTTTTATCTGAATAAAACCAAATAAAAGAAAACTTAGTATATAAAATAAACCCCGCTAAAAGCGGGTTTTATTTATGGTAAAATATTGAATATGAACGAAAAGGAAAAAATTAAAAAAATGGGCCAACTTTTGAAATATTCTTTTATTCCGAGTGAAAAGAATCATCATAAGCCGCACATGTTGCATGAGTTTACTTTAATAGCCATTATTAGTGTGTCTTTGTTTTTATCCGGAATTTCTTTTGCGAGATATTATTTCTTACATGGGACTGTGCAAGGTCAAGAAATAGTTTCTTCCGTTCTTATTGACCTCACTAATGAGACTCGTCAAAAGTATGGTGAATCTCCTTTGAAAAAAAATTCTCTTTTAGAGCAAGCTTCAGCATATAAAGCAGACGACATGGCGGCTTATCAATATTTTGCTCACAATTCTCCAACAGGGAAAACTCCTTGGTATTGGCTTAAAAAAGCTGGCTATGATTTTATGTATGCTGGAGAAAATTTAGCTGTAGACTTTACTCAGTCTAAAGATGTTTCAGATGCTTGGATGAAATCTCCGACCCATAAAGCAAATATTTTGAATAGTAAATTTACAGAGATTGGTATTACAGTCAAAGAGGGGATGATAGACGGACACAATACTATTTATGTTGTGCAAATGTTTGGTACTCCAAAAGCGAGTGCGGCTACTACTGCGATTGTACCAATGGCTTCTGCAGCTATAGATCCTGTGATAGATGAGACTGCAACTGGGACAGCTGGTGAGGTGGCTGGAGCTTCTACTAGTAATGCTACTATTTCTACTCCGACTTTACCATCTCCACCTGTTATGGAGACAGGAGAAAATTATGTGACTTTAGTAAATGAAAACAATACTATGATAGTAGCTGATAGGGAAACTTATGAAAATGCTACAGATACAGATATTTTTACAGGGGTCTCTACTAGCACACAAGTAGACCACTATTCTACTCCTTGGCAAAGATTTATTTATAATTTTTGGTACAACTTGAATACTTTTTATAAAATAGTCATGGCTGTGCTTGGTATTTCTCTCATTTCTTTCCTTGTGGTAGAGTATAAAAAAGGACATTGGCTTCATATGATTTATGGAGTAGTGACTATGATTATTCTCACGCTTCTACTCTATCTCAATCAAGGTCTTTGGTAAACTTTAGTAAAATAGTTAAATATAAAAAGCAGAACACAAATCTGCTTTTTATTTTTGCTATAATATTAGTATGACTGCTTTAAAAGGCATACCAGGAAATAAAATTGTCTTATTCTCTTCTTTTATTTATATAGTGACAGCTATAGCTCTCAATGGCACTAATAAGATAATTATAAGCTTTTTATTTTTAGTATTTTTGACTTGTATTTTTTATCACTCTTATCCAAAAAATATTTATTTTAGAATTGCTGATTGGATAGCTTCAGCATCTTTTGCTGCTTATCTCATTTGGTTTATTTATGAAAACAATTTAATCGCAAGTAATAGCGCCAATCATATTTTTGTCTTAAGCATTATCGCTCTTTTAAACTGGATACTTTCTTTATTTTATAGCAAAGAAAGTGATGAGCTTATTTACACTTGGTCACATGTTTTTTGGCATTTATTTTCTAGTATAACTATCTATTTAATTGCTATTAGTTCATATATAAGTATTCTCTAAACCTATAAAAGTGGTTTTTCTTTTTGTCTGTTATTTTGCTATAATACAAATCTTAATAGCTAAAAATATAATTTTATGAGGACTTTAATTAGAGATTTAAAAGACAATATTAATAAAGAAATAACTGTAAAAGGTTGGGTAGATGTGAGACGTGATCAGGGGAAATTAATCTTCCTAGACATTCGTGATTTCTCAGGAAAAGTGCAGGCGGTAGTGCTTCCAAATCATGAAGAAGCTAAAGCTGTAGCAGAGAGACTTCGTCCAGAATGGGTGGTAGAAATTTCTGCCAAAGTCAATGAGCGTCCAGAAAGAAATAGAAAAGAAGGAGTTTTGAATGGAGATCTTGAACTAGAAGTTTTGAGTATACAAGTTTTGAATGAAGCAGAAACTCCAGCTTTTGATATTTCTACTGATGGTAAAGAAATAAGTGAAGATGTGCGTCTTGAAAAAAAATATTTAGATATGCGAAGAGAAAGAATCCAAAACAATCTTCGCTTGAGAAGTAAAGTCCAAAACTTTTTAAGAAAAGAATTTTTAGCTAGAGATTTTGTAGAAGTAGAAACTCCAATTCTCACCAATCCTACACCAGAAGGGGCTCGCTCATATATTGTACCTAGTCGTCTTTGGAAAGGAAGTTTTTACGCTTTACCACAATCTCCTCAACAATATAAACAGCTTCTCATGAGCGGTGGTATGGAAAGATATTTTCAATTTGCTAAATGTATGCGAGATGAAGATACTAGAGGTGATAGACAGCCAGAATTTACCCAGTTAGACATTGAAATGAGTTTTGCTACCGCAGAAGAGATTCGTCAGGTGAATGAAGAGATTTTAATCAAAATGGTACAAGAGCTTTTTCCAGAAAAAAGAATTCAACAAATTCCTTTCCCGGTACTTACCTACAAAGAAGCGATGGAAAAATATGGTAATGATAGACCAGATTTGAGAGAAGATAAAGATGATCCAGATTTACTCGCTTTTGAATGGGTGGTAGACTTTCCTTTCTTTGAGCGTACCAGTGACTCTGATGATCCTGAAGCTGAAGGAGAATGGACTTTTACTCACAACCCATTTTCTCGCCCTAAAGAAGAAAATATGCAAGATCTTCATGATAAGAAAAATATTGGGGATATTATCACTCAACAATACGATATCATCATGAACGGTTATGAGCTTGGTGGTGGGTCAGTCAGAAATCACAAAGCAGAGGATTTGAAAAAAGTGTTAGAAATTTTGGGTTACGATGAAAATAGAATTGATAAAAATTTTGGACATATGCTTCGTGCTTTCAAATCAGGCACTCCTCCACATGGAGGTATTGCTTGGGGATTTGATCGGCTTATCATGATACTTGTAAATGAGCCAAATATTCGTGAAGTGATAGCTTTTCCAAAAACAGGTGAAGGAAAAGACTTGCTTATTCAAACTCCAGCTCCAACTAGTGATAAACATTTGAAAGAATTAGGTATAAAATTAGAAAAAGAAGAAAAGTAAATTTTCAGAAATTACTTATTGTCATTTTGATAAAAATTTCTATGCTAAAATAGTGTAAGAGTATGTCTTACCCGAATTTTGGTATTTTTATATCAATTGTAGCTATCATTTGTCTTTTTCTTTTTGCTATTCAAAAGTTCTCTTTTTATGCGGAACAAGCTTTTAAAGATGATATAAAAAGAATTTTGCATAGATGGACTAAAGTTCCTATTTTAGGGGTTTTTATTGGTTTTATAATTACCGCTCTTTTACAGTCTAGTACCGCAGTTTCTGTCTTGTTGGTGACCATGACTAAAAGTAAATTGATTACTTTGGCGGGAGCTTTGGCTGTGCTTATTGGTGCTAACTTGGGCACCACTCTCACAGTACAATTATTATCCTTTAGAATTTTGGATGTGGCTCCATATTTAATAATTTTAGGATTTCTCTTAATGAAAGCAAGAAATGGAGCTAAAGTTTATGGACAATTGATTTTTTATTTTGGATTAATCTTTTCATCCTTATATTTAATTTCAATGATTACTCAGCCTCTGGCTGAATCTGAGACTGTTTTACAAATGGCTTCTTTAGCTTCCAATATTTGGCTAGGGACTTTTATTGGATTTGTGCTGACAAATATTTTACAGTCTTCAACTCTCATGACTAGTATTATTGTGATTTTAGCCGCTAAAGGTATTTTAAATTTTGATCAATCTTTTGCTTTAATTTTGGGATCAAATATTGGTACTACGACTACTGCTCTTGTGGCTTCTATTGTGTCTAACAACGATGGAAAAAGAATTGCGGTGGCTCATTTTTTATTTAGCTTTATAGGAGTAATCTTATTCCTTCCTTTCATTAAAGAATTTTCAGCATTTATTCAGAGCTTACCTTTGGTCTTACATAGTCAAGTAGCTTTTTCTCATTTTATATTTAATTTTACTATAGCAGCATTAGCTTTGATTTTCTTCAAATATTATTATAAATTATTATTTTTATTTGTCCCCGCCAGAAGAGTGAAAGGAAAAAAGAAAAAAGGGTAAAGAAAAAATGATGTTATAATTTAAATATAATATGTCAGAAAATGTAGAAAAAAAAGAATACATAAATGACCCAAATAAAATTACCTATATGGGTAATATTGACTATCGTAATAAGATGGTCAAATTTGGCATTAAAGCCAAAGATAGGACAAAACATATGTATGTGATTGGAAAGTCTGGGATGGGAAAGTCTACTTTGCTTGAAAATATGGCGATTCAAGACATTCAAAATGGGGAAGGGGTAGCTTTTATGGATCCTCATGGAGGAAGCGCTGAGAAGCTCTTGGATTTCGTACCAGAGCATAGAAAAAAAGACGTAATCTACTTTGCTCCTTTTGATACAGAATATCCAATAGCTTTAAATGTGCTTGAAAAAGTGGATATTAGTAAAAGACATTTGGTAGCTAATGGTCTCATGGCAGCTTTCAAAAAAGTCTTTGGAGAAGATAAATTTTCAGATAGAATGCAAAATATTTTGAATAATATTATCCTAGCTCTCCTAGAAAATGATGATGAGACTTTGATTGGTATTAATCGTATGTTGAGTGATAAAGACTATCGTAAAAAAATGGTAGCCAACGTGCAAGACCCATCTATCAAATCTTTCTGGACAGAAGAGTTTGCTAAAGCAGGAGAAAAATATCAACAAGAAGCTGCTCCAGCTATTCAAAATAAAATTGGACAATTTACTTCCAACCCTCTCATTAGAAATATTATTGGACAAAAGAGAACAAGTTTTGATATTCGCGAAGTGATGGATGAAAGGAAAATTTTAATTATTAATCTCTCTAAAGGAAAAATGGGGGAAGGGAATGCGAATCTTATCGGCTCACTTTTGATTACAAAAATTTATTTGGCAGCAATGAGTCGGGCGGATGTTGATCCATACAAGCTAAATGAATTACCCCCATTTTATTTTTATGTAGATGAATTTCAAAATTTTGCTAATGACTCTTTTGCGCAAATTTTGTCTGAAGCTAGGAAATATCAATTAGCTCTTGCGGTAGGGCATCAATATATTGAACAAATGACCGATGAAGTCAAAGCGGCAATTTTTGGAAATGTAGGAACTATGGTGACCTTTAGAGTAGGAGCAGGTGATGCAGAAGTTTTTGAAAAAGAATTCGCTCCAGTCTTTACAGCGGACGATATTGTAAATCTTTCTGCTTATCAAATGTATCTTCGACTTATGATAGACAATGTCGGCTCAAAACCTTTTTCAGCACGTGGACTTCCACCAATAGCTAAACCTGACACTTCCCATGCAGAAGATATTATAGAATACTCTCGTCATCAATATGGAAAAAAGAAAGAAGAAGTAGAAAAAGAAATTGAAGAATGGTATACACCAGTTTTTAAAAAAGAACATTCAGAAAAACCTGCTTTCTCTGACAACAAATTTGAAAATAAAGATAATAGGGAATTTAGAAAAGATTTTAGAAATGAAAGACAAGAAAGAAATGAAAAATCTGAGAGACAAAATTTTGAGAATAGAAATGAAAGATTTGGAGGAAGAACTCGCTCTAAGAGACGAGAGAGTGATATTGACAATGTGAATATTAGTAAAGTCAGAGAAGAAGCTAAAAAAGCTAAACAAGAACTAAGTGCTAATAATACCTCCCTCAAAGATGCTTTGGCTAAAGCTATGCAAGAAGAAAAAGTTCGTAAAGAAACTTTGATTATAGAAAAAGAAGTAAAAGTTCCAGTCATTGAAATAGAGGAAGGTATGAAAGAAGTTCCTGAAAAAGTCTTGAGAAATCTAGTAGATGAAGAATAGGAAAAAGTTTTGAATTTTGAAAAAAAGGTTTTTTGTGTTATAATTTTTTTCTAAACTAAAAAACTTTTATTTATAAAAGATTTTTAGTTTGGATGGCCTTATCGTCTAACGGTTAGGACACGTCCCTTTCACGGATGAAATCGGGGTTCGATTCCCCGTAAGGTCACAATTTTGTTTAAACACCACTCTGTAAGGAGTGGTGTTTTGCAAAATCTGAAATTAAGGGGAATCGAACTGAGTCGTCTACGAAGTCACGAACGAAGTGAGTGAGACGACGAAGCGGGGTCGCGAAATAATGAGCGTAGCGAATATATTTAGTGACCGATTCCCCGTAAGGTCACAAATAATAAAACTCCTCAAATTGAGGAGTTTTATTATTTAATTTTTTATCTTAAGCACTTTTCTTTTTAGCTAAAAGATCTTTGATGAAATTTACTATATAAATAGCAACAGCACCAGCAGCTGCAGAACCTATTACATTACCAAGAGTATTGGCGACTAAATTAGAAACGAGAGCTTGTAAAGCTTCAGATCCAACAAGTCCTCCAATAAGACCAATGACAGTATTCCAAAGCACACCCATATTTTGTTTTTTGTTTGCTGCACCTACAGCATTTCCACCAATAGCACCTGAAAGTAAACTAATGATTAAATCCATATATTTAGTATTTTTTTAATTAATTCTTTGGTAAAGCTTCACATGCTGTACCATCTTTGTCTCCGTCTAATCTATTTGTATCATTAGATGGGCCGCCAGCTTTTATAAAGAAAGCTTGAGCTTCTGGTTGAGTTTTAAAGTCAGCACAGTTGTATTCATCTGTGTATTTTGCATTGGCGGCTTCTGGAGAATTTGGATCTACCACATTACCTTGTAAGTCTCTCAAAACTTTTTGGCCAGTAGATAAATCCCAGTCGTTTTGAGTAGCTTCCAAAATACCAGCTCCAGTGAGCACAGCTCCAGCTCCAGCTAAAATTTTCTTGTCAGTGGTATCTGGTTTATAGTTTGCTGCAAGTTCACTCTTAATACCTTCCCAAGAGGTCATATTTGACCAATTTACGCCTCTAAAATAAAGAAACGCAACTATCAATAATAAAACTATTATCACAATTAATCTCACTTTGTGATTTTTTCTAGCATCTTTTAACTTCATATATTTTTATAATTTACCCTCTAATTATACCATGTGAAAGGTAAATAAAAATAAAAGAAATCTACTAAACTCCTTTTATTTTATATAGTTTTTCGTCCTTTTTATCTTGTCTTTAAAGTTTTATAAATATCTTCTATAGCTTTAATCGCTTCACCACTAGCAATATTATTTTGATAATAAAGAATATTGGTACAATCTCCTGCTGCCCAAATAAGATTTTCTCCCGAAGCTCTATTAGTCCAAGGATCAATTTTTACTTTATTTTCCTCATCTAACTCTACAATATCTTTTACCCAATCAGTAGCTGGGATTTGTCCGATTTCTATAAAGATTCCTCCAGTGTCTAATCTGGTCTCTTCTCCAGTAAATTTGTTTACATAAGTGAGTCCATTTGTAAAAGTTTCACCATGGACTTCTTTAATAGTAATATTTTTAATTAATTTGAAATTAGGATTTTCTAAAAGCTTATCAATAATAATTTTTTCAGCTCTTGGTTCAGAACGAGATAAAAGAGTAACAGATTTACAGTAGGCGAGTAATTGGGCGGCAGCTTCAAATCCAGCATTTCCTCCTCCAACTACAATCACATCCATTCCAGAAAACATTGGACCATCGCAAGTGGAGCAATAAGTTAATCCTTTAAATTCAAACTTATCAGCATTAATAGCTTGTAGGCGGCGTCTAGTTGATCCAGTAGTAATTAGTAAAGATTTTCCAAAGACCTCCTCTCCATTTTCCAAAGTCACTTTAATAAGTTTCTCTTCTTCATCTTTAAGAGTTTCAGCTTTGGTTACGAGATTTTCAGTTTTTATTTCCAAAACATCCGAAGCATATTCTTTCACATGAGTTTCTAAATTTTTGGCTAAATCCATACCAGAAATATGTGGAGTACCAATCCAGTTTTGTATATCTTCACTGACTACTGATTGTCCGCCCCATTCTTTTAAAATTAAAACAGTTTTCAAACGTTTTCTAGCGGCATAGACAGCTGCACTAGCTCCAGCTGGTCCACCACCAACAATAATTAAATCAAAGATATTTTTTTCCATATCTAGATAATATATCATATGAGTCAAATAAATTAAAAATAAAAGAAAAACCGCTTTTAGGCGGTTTTTAGAGATTTTATTTCTTTTTTCTTAAGAATGGTGGAAGCATACTCCAATCATCATCCTCTTCATCTTCATCAACATCTTCTAAGAAGATACTTTTTTTATCATTTTTCTCTTCTTTAGCTTTTCTCATTCTTTTAATATCAAGGAGGTTGTCTTCATCTAATTCATTATTTAATTCTAGTCGTCCTTTAATCTTTTCTTCAGCTTCAGAAATAGTTGGCTCTGGTTTCTTATTTCTCATAAAAGAAGAGATACTTTCTTTGACATTTATTTCTTCTTTATCTTCTTTAAATTTAACTTCTTTTTTTTCGCTTTTTTTTTCTTCTTTCTCAACTTTTTCTTCTACCACTTCTGGTTTTAATTTTTCTGCATCAATATTCATATAAACTGGCTCAGAGCTTCTATGTAAAGGCATTCGGTAATTGGAAGGGAATTTGGTAGCAATGACTACTATCTTCATCTCATCTTTTTTCAAAGTGTCACTATTCACTATACCAAAGATAATTGTCGCATCTTTATCAACAGATTCAGTAATGACTTTTGCTGCTTCAGAAACTTCAAACATTGAAAGATTTTCATTACCATAAATAGCATAAAGAAGACCTTTAGCTCCATTAATGGAAACATCAAGAAGGGGGGAAGAAATAGCTGCTTTGGCTGCCTCAATCGCTCTATTTTCACCGCTAGCGGTACCAATACCGATAAGGGCTGTTCCGGAGTCTTTAAGTACTCTCTTAATATCTGCAAAGTCTAAGTTAATTGTTCCAGCAGTTTTAATAATATCTGCAATACCATCTACAGCTTGTTTAAGAACTTCGTCTACCATCTTAAAAGCGTCTTTGACAGACATGTTTCTATCAATCACTGAAAGAAGTCTGTCATTTGGTATAGCGATAAGCGCGTCTACTTCTTTTTCTAATTCTGCAAGACCACCTTCAGCGATAGCTGCTCTTTTTTGTCCTTCAAAGAAGAAAGGTTTGGTGACAATAGCTACAGTTAAAATACCTTCTTCTTTAGCTGCTCTAGCAATGACAGGAGCTGCACCAGTAGCTGTCCCTCCTCCCATTCCACAAGCAATAAAAACTATGTCTGCACCTTTCACTGCGTCTTGAATTTCTTCTTTAGTTTCTTCCGCACTTTTTTTACCAATTTCTGGATCCATGCCAGCTCCAAGTCCTTTGGTTAAATTTTTTCCAAGATGAATTTTTTTGCTAGCCAAGCAGTTGTGTAAATCTTGAGTGTCAGTATTCATCGCTATAAAGTCAATCCCTTTCAAATTTGAGCTAATCATATGATTGATAGCTCCTTTTCCAGAGCCACCAACTCCGATGACTTTTATTCTTGCAAAACTTTGGATTTCAGGTAGTGTTTTAGACATATTTTCGTTATTTCTATTAGTTTCTAGTAGGTGGAAAAAGTATATCATTCGGTGCAGAAAAATGCAAAGAGTTGCCAAAAAAAATCAAATATGGCTTAATAATTTACGAATTTTATAAAAATTTTTATGGCAAAAGTTTTCGTAAGAAAGTTTTTATATTTTTAAAGAAATTTTTAAAAAGTTTTGTCACTTTATAATCAGAAGTGATGATTGGTGCTAAAAATGTCAAACCATAAGCTCTAGCATAAGCAGAATCTCCAAGTTGTCCATCAGAGAAATCACGAATTTCTTCCTCAGCAAACTTCACAGGTAATTTCATATAACTTTTAAACATATAATCTATCTTTGGAAGTTTACTTCCGTTACCAGTCAAAACTATTCCACCAGGTAATAATTCTCTACGACTAATCTTATCTAATTCTAGGTTTATTCTTTCGCAAACAAATTCTATTCTAGCTTCAGTTATTTCTTCTAGCTTTCTTTTAGAATAGGAGATATCACTTTGTCCAAGTTTAATATTTTCTGCCTCCTCAAGAGAAACTTGTAGACCAAGAGCAATATCGTTAGTGAGATCATTACTGCCAATACCTAAAACAGAAGCTAAAATTGGATTATTATTTTCGTAAACCAAAATACTAGTGGTAGAGTGTCCAATATTCACCAAAGCTGTACCTGCTATTCTTTGTCTTTTACTCAGAAGGGGAACACTTTCTGCAAAAGGTCCAATCACCACTTCTTCAATATTTAATCTGATACCTTTTAGAATTTGTTCCAATTTTTCTATATATAAATTTGGACAAAAGACGAATAAAAATTTACCATCAATTCTTTTCCCAAACATACCAATAGGGGTAGTTTGTACTTCAGCTAAATCAATTTTGTATTTGATAGGTATAGTGTGTATTAGTCTTTTATTTTTAATGTTTGCTACAGAAAGAGCTGCTTCTTTTTCTAGTCTATCCAAATCCAATCTGGTCACTTCATTATTTATACTGGAGTTGATAATAGAAGTATTGGTGATACCACTACTGATACCAGAAGTATTTAAAGCTAAGACTATGTGATTTCTTCTTTCAAAAACATTGCTTTTGAATTGATTGATAACTCTGTGTAAGGTATTGGCTAATTCTTTTTCATCTACAATATTTCCTTTATATATACCCTCGGTGTAAGTCTCTTGAATCTCAACTATTTCTGGGTGCAAATCTTTTTCCTCAAAGTGAACTACCGCACAAACTTTTGTTGTACTGCTTCCAATGTCTACACCAATAACAAGATGAGATTTTGTCTTACTCATTCTCTTATTTTAGCATATATTTTTTCAAATATTTGCTCTCTTCTTGCTCCATTTTCTCTCCATGATCTATTCCTTTCAGATGTAGACAGCCGTGAATTATTAAGAGAGTTAAAAAGTTTTTGTATGACAGGGAAAAGTTTTTTGCTTCTTTTCTAGCTACAGATAAACAAATAAAAATTTCTCCTTCTTTTTTAGAAAGGGGAAAAGATAAAATATTTGGAGTGTAATCTTTCTTTCTGTATTTAATATTTAATTCTTTTGCGAGAGCTGGAGATATAAAATTTACTGAAAGAAAAAAACTTTCTCCTAAAATTTCGTTTTTAATTTTCTGAATACGAGAAAAAAGAGCTTTTTCAATAAGCCCTTTTTTTCTATTTACTATTAGATTTTTACTCTCTAATATCATTACTTTTACTTTCTAGTTCTTCTGACTAACTTACCTAACCTTTTTAGTTCTTCGTATTTTTCTCCGCTTTTAAGTCTTTTTATTTTTCCTTTTTTGATTTTTGCTTTAGATGTTGCGCGATTATTATATCTTTTACCGCGAACAGTAGGAAGAACTGAGCTTTCTTGAACTCTCTTTTGAAATCTATGAAGAAGAGTCATTGAATTATCTTTTTCTCTTCTTTCTACTTTTACATTTGTATTTGCCATATAAATTAACTTGTCTATATTATCACAAAAGCTTTATTGTTTCAAGCTTATTTCAATTTTTTGAGATATTCTCCTAGTTTTTCTATAGGGATAATTTCTTGGGAATGAGTTTTCATATCACGGACAATTGCTGTACCATCCATAGCTTCTTTTTGTCCAAAGATTATACAATAAGGAACTCCTTTTTTATCAGCCATAGCCAGTTGAGCGGAAAGAGATTCTTTAGAGAGGTTTTGATAAACAGGAATTCTATTTTCCCTCAAAATTTCCATAATAGTTAAGGATTTAAGTTTTGCTTCAAAACCAAGCTGTAAGAAATAGATTTTTGGTTTTTTAATAATCTTTGGCTCAAGATTTTTACACTCTTTAAAGAGCATCATTCTATCTAGTCCTAAGGCAGCTCCGACAGCCGGAATTTCTTTTTTGCTTCCAAGTTCACGGCCAAGATAATTGTATCTTCCTCCTCCAGTGATAGCTATTTCTTTTTCTTTTCCATCTTCAATTTCATTTCCTTCTTCATCTGTTTCTTTTTCTAATTTGATCACCTCAAAGACTGTGTGGGTATAATAATTCAATCCTCTTACTAAACAGTTGTTAATTCTATAATCAATACCCATCTCTTCTAAATATTGAAGAACTTCACGAAAGTGTTTTTTAGAATCAGTCCCTAAATAATTAATAGAAGCTGGAGCTAATTCTTTTAATGGTTGACATTGTTCACTTTTACAATCTAAAAGTCTAAGAGGGTTGGTTAAGAGTCTATTCTGACAATCTTTACAGATTTTAGCGCTATGTTTTTTGTAATAAGAAATAAGTTCACGAGTAAAGACAGCTCTATCGTCTTTATTTCCCATACTATTGATATCGATAATCAAATCTTCAAAACCATATTCTTTTAAAATAGTCATGAGAGTACGAATCACAAGAGCGTCAGCAATAGATTTGTCTGTACCAAGAATTTCTAAATTGAATTGTCTAAACTCTCGCAATCTTCCTTTTTGTGGATTATCATGTCTCCAAAGTGGTCCATAGCTATAAAACATTACTGGCTGAGGGAGAGTATTCATACCATTTTCTATATAGCTACGCATTATCGCTCCAGTGTATTCTGGTCTTAAAGCTACCCTTTCACCACCTTTAGTCCTAAAAGAGTAAATTTCTTTATCTACCACATCTGTACCTTCACCAATACCTCGCACAAAAACTTCTTCCTTTTCTAAAGCGGGAGTTTCAATCGGCTTGAATCCATAATAGACGGCGATCTCTTGAGCTTTTTCAAACATGCCCTGAAATTGATAAAATCTATCTCCGATAATATCATTCATTCCTTTTAAGGAAGTACTTGGCTCTACATTTTTGACTTTCTTCTCTTCTTTTTTCTTTCTCATATTATATTTATTTTACTTGTTAATAAAATTAATAGCAACCTCTCCAGGATTGACACTTATTTCTTTAAAAGGGAAGAGTCTAAAGACCGCTTTTCCAGAAATATCTTTTTTATAAATTACCCCCCAACTTCTTGAGTCATAACTCTCGGCCCTGTTGTCACCAAAAGCTAAATATTCTCCCTCTTGTAAGGTGATAGTAATATTTTTTACATTATCTTTATATCTGACAAAACTTTCATCTAAAATAAGACCGTTAGGATTTTGAGAGTTATAAATTGTAGTCACTGCATTTTCTACTACCACTTTATCTCCAGGTAAACCAATTAATCTTTTAATAAAATATTTACCATTATATTGATCATTTTTTGAATGTCTGAAAACTATCACATCGCCACGTTTTAAATTATCAATATCAAAAGTTAATTTATCTATTAGTAAAAGTTCTCCAGATTTTAAATTTGGAAGCATGGATCCTCCATCTACTAAGAATGGTTGAATGACAAAACCTTGTATAAGTTTGATAATGACAAGAATAGAGACGAGAAGTGCTAAAAGTTTACCAGGAGATTCTTCTTTTTCAAGAAGTTTCATTTTTACCAGGGCTTTTCGTGTACCTTTTGAAAAAGTTGCCACCAAAAGAAGTAGAAGGAAAACAAAAATGATAGTGGAGAGTAGTAGACTGTATGGATTACCTAAAGTATCATTTATAAAATTATTCAATAAATCATTAAAATTACTACTCATAAATTAAGTTACAAAGATTATAGCATAGCCAATCGCCGAGACGCAAATATTTTGCTATAATTTATTAATAATTTTAAAAAAACCAAATTTTTCAGAAACTATTTTTTAAATCAACCCCGCTTCGCGAAGATTTTAAAAACAGTTTCTTTCAAAATTTAAATAGGATATGAATTATTTACTTTTTCCATTAGGTAATCCAGGTGAAAAATATGCTAAGACTCGTCATAATGCTGGACGAATAGTTTTTACCTTGCTCAAAAAAAATGAAGAATTTAAAAATCTTTTAGAAAATACTGAAACCAAAGTTTTTATTTCAGATTCCTTTATGAATGAATCTGGTAAAGCTCTTAAAAGTCATTTGAAAAATAAAAATTTAAACAAAGAAAATATTATAGTCATGTATGATGATAAAGATTTAGAAATTGGAGATGTGCGTTTAGTGATTGATAGGGGAGATGGAGGACATAATGGACTTAAAAATATTATTGAAAATCTTGGTACAAAAAACTTTTACCGTCTTCGTATCGGCATTGCTCCAAAAGGTACAGGGAAAAATAATCTCATTCCTCCACATGGTGATGTAGTACAAAAATATGTGCTCGGTAAATTTACCAAAGAAGAAATAGAAATTTTAAGTGAAGACAAATTTTTAGAAAGAGTTTTATTTTATTTAGAAAAAGTCCTAAAAGGTGAAAAATAAAAAACCACACACGATTGTCGTATGTGGTTTGTGTTTTAAAAATTTAACACTCTACTTCTGCTTCCGCTTTTGCTTCAGAAGCTTCTTTTAAAAGTTTTTCTAGACGTGACTGCCAATTTTTTAGGCCGCCAGCGAAAATTTTTCCAATTTCTGAATCAGAAAAGTATTTTTCCAAAACTTCGTGAATAAACTTTTCTTCACCATAAGCAATGAAAAGTTTTCTTACTCGGGGAGTCTTTATTAGTTCCTCTTTATTAAAAGGAATCAGAATGGTTGTTTCCATTTCAGGTACCATAATATTTTATTTTAAAAGTGAATATTCAAAAGAACTAGCCTTTATAAACTTATTTTCAAGTTAACATATTTTTAGACTTTGTGTCAAGTTTTAAAGATTAATATAAAAACCGCTATTGTAGCGGTTTTTATATTAATAGTTTTACTTTTGTAATTTGAGAGTCATTTTTTCTTCTTTACCATCAAAGAGAGTGATTTCAAATTTGTAGATTTTACCTAATGATAATTCTTCTTTCATTTTGTCTTCATTTTCAAAATCCGAAATATGCACTAAGCCAGCTACACCTTCTTCAATAGAGGCGAGCGCCCCATGCTTATTGAATCTAATGATTACTCCGTCTACAAAATCTCCTTTTTTATACTTTTTACTCGCAGCATTCCAAGGATTTTCTTTTAATTTTTTCATAGAGAGAGAGATTTTGTTGTCCTTAATCTCAATCACTTCTACTTTGACAGTATCGCCAACTTTCGCATAGTCTTTGGTGTTTTCTACCAAACCCCAATCAATTTCACTTTTATGAATAAGACCTTCAATTTCGTTATCAATTTTTACAAAAATTCCAAAATCTACTACTCCAGTGACTACACCATCTAATTGATCGCCAAGATTGTATTTGGAAATAATTTTAGTAATAACTTTTGTATCTTTAACTGTCTCTTCTTTCTTTTTACCTTCTTTAAGCTCTCCATCTTCTAAGACCGGATCTGTAGATTCACTGAAAATAAGTTTTCCTTCTTTTGGAATAGCGGCAATAATAGTG
Source organism: uncultured Candidatus Saccharibacteria bacterium (assembly GCA_964577625.1). Classification (GTDB taxonomy): domain Bacteria; phylum Patescibacteriota; class Minisyncoccia; order Phycocordibacterales; family UBA5272; genus UBA5272. The sequence goes on along the minus strand of CAZNZP010000001.1, from coordinate 6,082 downwards.
ACTGGAATTCTTTTACCGATAAGCTTTCTAAGCTCATTCAAAATTTGATCTTTTGCTCCATCTTCTACTTTAGGATAATTTTCACCTTTGAGTTGAGAGGAAGGTAAGAAGCCGTTGATACCATTCCAATCCATAATAAGTCCACCTTTGTTTGCTTCTTTGGCCACAAGGGAAAGAACTCTTTTTTCTTTAAGGAAGATTTCCGCTTCACTCCAAATGAGAGCATGTTTTGCTTCACGAAGAGAAAGATCAATATATCCATTTTTGTCTTCTTTCTCAATTACTTTAGCGGAAATAATATCTCCGATATTAATTTTCTTAATAAGGTCTCTAGCGTTAATGTATTCAATACCGTAGATGATACCTGTACCGATTGGTCCAAGATCTACATAAACCGCAGTATTGGTAATAGCTAAGACTGAGCCCTCCACAATATCTTCTTCTTTTATTAATGAAATTGGCTCCAAAACCATTTTTGTATAGTCATCAAGAACTACAACATTCTTTGCATTTTTATTTTCCATATTTTTTATTACGCCGAAGCTATAGCGAAGGCGAATTAATTTTGAATTTGTGTCAAAAATATAAATAGATACAGAAATCTGTGTTTATTATTTATTTTTGGTTTAACAAATTACAAAAAGAAATATAACATAAAAGGGGATTTAAGGCAAAAAAATACGCCCTCCAATTTCACAACCGGAAAGCGTAAAGAACATTTTTCGCATGAATACCTAGTTCATTCTATTTTACTTAGAACTCTTTTAATATAACACGATGTCAAAAATAAAAAACCTCCTTTTTAAAAAACAATCAAATCTATTCTTCCGGAGCTTCATCCTCTTCCGTCTCTTCACGGCTAGGAGCAAAATCTAGTCCTCCACCTTCAAGATTTTTACGAATTTGCTTTTCTAAATCTTTAGAAACTTTTTTATTTTCTTTTAAGAAAGTTCTAGCTGCATCATATCCACGACCAAGCTTTTCCTCTCCGTAGCTATAAGAAGCTCCAGCTTTAGAAACGATTTTAAACTTTTCTCCAAGAGCCAAAAGTTCTCCCTCATGAGAAATACCTTCACCATACATAATATCAAACTCAGTAGATTTGAATGGGGTAGCAACTTTATTTTTGACTACTTTAACTCTAGTTCTAGCACCAAGTACATCGTCTCCTTTTTTGATTTGTGCAATTCTACGAATATCAAGACGCACAGAAGAATAGAATTTGAGAGCTTTTCCTCCTGGAGTAGTTTCTGGATTACCAAACATGACACCGATTTGCATTCTAATCTGATTAATAAAAATAATTACAGTCTTTGATTTGTGAGCAATAGCTGTGAGCTTTCTCAAAGCTTGAGACATAAGGCGAGCTTGTCTTCCGACATGAGCTTGGGCCATATCTCCTTCAATTTCAGCTTGAGGAGTAAGAGCAGCTACAGAGTCTATGACTACCACATCAATTTTTCCACTTCTTACCAAAGTCTCAGCAATGTCTAGAGCTTGTTCACCATTATCTGGTTGAGAGATTAGAAGCTCATTAATTTTTATTCCTAACTTTCTAGCATACTCTGGATCCATAGCATGTTCTGCATCAATGAAAGCACAAGTGCCTCCCATTTTTTGTGCTTCAGCAATGACATGAAGTGTAAGAGTGGTCTTTCCAGAAGATTCCGGTCCAAAAATTTCAATAATTCTTCCTCGTGGAAGTCCGCCAACTCCAAGAGCATAATCAAGACCAATGGATCCTGTAGGTACAGCACCGACATGAACTTTCGGAGTTTCTCCAAGCTTCATGATAGCTCCTTCACCAAATTTATGCTGAATTTCTTTCAAAAGTTCATCTGTATTTACACCTTTTTCTTCAGAATCTTTTTTGGTAACGTTAGTAACTTTTTTTGCTGTTGTTTTCTTTGCAACTTTTTTCTTTGTAGCCATATATATTTTCTAAATTATGTCCGAATTATAACATATAAAGTAAAACCCCCTAGATTCTCTAGGGGGCGAGGACAAACCTCTTCTTTGCGGAACGTTCTCCGCTGGTTCCGTGCAATGTGCTCCAAGCGATATCGGCGGAGCTAAGTGAGAGACCATATTTTATGGCCGAAGAATTAGGGTCTCTCTTAATTCGGGCACGGTTTTTTAATTTTTATTTAGACGTCTGAATATTTTACCAGAGCGTCTGATCTCGAATTTTCGGCATTTTTTTCGGTTTTTCGAGTTTTTATTTTTTTATAATATATATTTTCTTGAGCGGTTAAATGATGGATGACACTGTCTAACAGTTGGTCAAAACTAAAACCATCAACTCAAGTCTGATAATATATTAGCATAGATATATTTTTATGTCAAGTATTTTTAATTAAAAATTAATAACCTTTTTTGTGGTATCAAAAAATCATTGAAAAACAAGGGGATTTTGAAGGAAAGAGAAAAATACTAATCTTTTCCAACTTGTAAAACCAATTCACTTTCTTTACTATATTTATCTATAGCATGCAAAACTATTAAGGTATATGGGCTTTTGGAAATTAACTCTTCTTTGAAGTCTCCTTTCTCATCAATAGTAATTTCTCTACCATTCAAATAAATATTTCTAGCATTTTTTACATTTCCAGAAATAAAAAAAGTTTCTCCAGTAATAACTTCATAAGGTTGAGGATAGAAAACTTCTATTTTTGGACCAGAAAAATAATTAAAAATCTTAAAAGAAAAATAAATCAAAATAAAAATTAAAAGTCCAAAGAAAAGCCAGACTCTTAATTTATCTCTAAAAGGTTGATAGTATTTATTTTTATTTCTTCTACTCGTCTTCATCTTCGTCGTTATCACTCTCCATTTCTTCTAATTCTCTTTCTAATTTTTCTACTTCACTTTCTTGTGGTTTTCCAAACAAAACTTCACGGTGGCGTCCGCTAACAGCCGGACCGATAATACCATAAGCTTCTAAATCGTTAATGATACGAGCAGATTTGTTATAGCCCCAACGGAAAGCAGTTTGAAGTGCACTAGTAGAAGCTTTACCAGTAGAAATCACATAGTCTCTAGCACTCATATAATCTTCATCATCCATTGGCTCTTGAGTAGGATCTCTTTCATCTACTCCTCCCATTTCTCTATAACCACTTGTAGCAGACGAAGAAATATTTACTTTTTGCACATCAATAATATCAGGTAAAAAGTCTTCATAACGTTTTTTGATATGAGTGATGACGGCTTTGATTTCTTCACTAGATACAAAAGGAGCTTGAACACGAGTGATAGTTGAGCCATTCATATAAAGCATATCTCCATTTCCAAGCAAATCTTCCGCTCCAGCTTGATCAAGAATGGTGCGAGAGTCTATTTGAGAAGTAGTCTTAAGGGCGATACGAGATGGTATATTGGCTTTGATAGTACCAGTGATAACTTTCACATCTGGTCTTTGAGTGGTCAAAATAAGATGAATACCAGCCGCACGAGCTTTTTGAGTAAGAGAAGTGATGACCGGAGTGATTTCTTTTGGATAGGTAAGCATAAAGTCATTAAACTCGTCAAAGACTATCACTACATACGGCATTTTTGGAGGAAGTCCTTTCACATATTCTCCCTCACTACTTTTCTTTTTAGCTTTTTCTAAAGCTGGGAAGAATATTTTTTTATTGTATTCAGTAATATTAGGCATACCGTATTCTCCAAGCACATCATATCTTCTGTCCATTTCTTGAGCAGCCCAAGACAAAGACTTAATAGCAGTTTTCGCATCTTTAATGATAGGAGTGTAGAGGTGAGGCAAAGAGTTGTAAGCGGTAAATTCTACTCTTTTTGGATCTAAAATAATTAATTTCAAATCATAAGGAGAATTTTTATAGAGTAAAGAAATGATTAAGTTGTGCAAAGTCACAGATTTTCCTGTACCTGTCGCACCAGCTACCAGCAAGTGCGGCATTTTGGAAAGATCGGAAATGACTGGTTTACCGATAATGTTTTTACCAATTGCTAAAGCTAGTGGTGAAGCTTCCTTAAATTCATCAAGCTCTAAAAGACTACGAAGTCCGAGCAAAGTTTTCTTTTCATTTGGAATACCAATACCCACAAAAGGTTTACCTGGAATTGGGGCTTCAATATGCATATTAGTAGCCGAAAGCGCCATTTGAAGATTATCTTTGAGTCCTAAAATTTTCCTCACATTTACTCCTTGAGCTGGTTTTAAGGTAAATTGAGTAACAGAAGGTCCGACAGTCACTTCTCCCATTTCTACTGGAATATTAAATTGATTCAAAACTTTTTGAATAATATTCATTTTAAATTTAGAATCTCCAGCTGAGGATTTTCCTTGATCAGGATTTAAAAGCCCTAAATCTGGAGCTTCAAACTCATCTTCAATAAAGACAGGTTTGGATTCTTCCAAAATACTTTGTTTTCTTTCTTCATCCGGCTTTTGTCTAGCTTTTTGTAATTCTGCATGCTCGCTTTCAAAATGAGGAGTTTCTATATCTAGATGTTCTTCAGGAGTTTCTTCTTTATTACTTTCAAAATTATTCATCATTTCTAAATGAAGATTAGAAACTTTATAAATCTCAGATTCTGGCTTTTCCAAGTCTTCTAAAATTTTCTTTTGAGCTTTTTTCTTCGCCAAAATATCTCGTAACCATTTAAAAGAAAAAATAAAAATCAAAAAAGAAAAGATCTTCTTAAAGAAGGTGAGTATGGCTTTCCAGGTTCCCCCCCAAATCTTTCCAGCAGACTTTTTTGGAGTATCCAAAGGTGTGCGAGTATAGTCTAAAGATAGAGTAGAAGTGTCTTCAGTTTGAGAATTTTCTATTTCTTCAGCTTCTTCGTTTTTCTTTTTAAGCAACTTAAGAGAAGGTTTGTCTTGATAGAGAATTACAAAAGCTATAAGACCTAAAGCAAAAGACAAAATGGCTGGCAAAATATTTCCAAAGTTATCTTTTAGAAAAGCTGAAAAATATTCTCCGACCACTCCAGAATTGCCTAGACCAATAGAAGCCGTAAAAGTAGTCAAAGAAAAAAGAATCACAAGAAGAGCTAAAATAGAAACAAAATCAGGACGAGTATCTTCTTTATCTCTCCAAAAATTATAACCCACCCAAAAGAATCCTAAAAAGAGAATATAGGCCACCCAGCCCAAAATTAATTCTAGAGTTCCAAAAATAGAAGCGCCTACTTGTCCTCCGGCATTAAAAGAGGAAAAGAGTGCAATAGCTCCCAATAAGAAAAAGATAATTGCTGAAGTAGTGCTAGTAAATAACTTTTTCCTTTTTTCACGATGTGTATTTTTTGTGGAACTTTCTTTTTTCTTGTCTTTTTTCATAAATATAAATAATAAATAAGCCGAAGGTTTCTTCATTTGAATTATATCATGTGGATAACTTTTTAATTTATAAAAGACAAAAATAAATTAGTTTAGAAAAGACACAACATATAAAAGACATTTTATAAAGGACATTATTAAATATACTAATGTCCTTTATAAACAAAAGGACAGAATAATAAAGGACATTAGTATTAATTTAATAACTAAAAATAAAGGACATTAAAAATATAAAAGACACAACATCTTTAAAAAATGTAAAAGACAAGCTATAAAAAAAATATAAAAGACACTAAAATCAGAGTTTAAAAACAAACTTGATATTTTCAGAAAAAAAGTATAGTATTTGAGTAAAGAATTAATTGTGGGAGTTAATAGAAATAATATAATATAAAAGACAAGTATGAATACTGGGTCCACAAATTACAATTTGTTAATTGCTAAAAAGACAGAGAAAATTGTTACGGCTATTTATCTGATTTCTCAATTTCTAAAAGACACAGAATCAATTAAACATGAACTCCGAAAAGAAGCGAATGAATTAATTAAATCTCTCAACTCTTTAGCTTATCTTGAACACAAAGATACACTTTCTATTTATAGAAATTCTTTAGATAATGTCTCTCTATTAATCTCTTATCTGACTATCACTAAAGAAAGTAATTTAATCTCTCGTATGAATGTGGAGATTGTGATTGAAGCATTAAGAATATTAGAAAATCTTTTAGCTAAAAAACAATTTAATTTAAAACCTGAAAATCTTTTTATCAATGA